>JAEUTM010000434.1 GCA_016788025.1 Bacteroidia bacterium | reverse complement strand
TAATCAAATTTAAAATTTTCCCCTGTCCAAATCAACCCTTCACTATGTCTAAAAAGTACCCCCATCAAAGGTGATCTGGACAATACCTTTGTTGTAAGCACAATAAAAGTTATGAAAACCTTAATAATCACATGCTCTCTTTTCTTGTTAGCGACTAACAACGGAAAAGAACATGTAAAAACTATAAAAACAACAAACATGAAAACTATGGAAAGTACGGCATCGGCCAGCTACAAAACAACGATCCTCGTCGATCAATCGCCCGAAGAGGTGTTTAAAGCAATTAACAACGTAAGAGGATGGTGGAGTGAAAACATTATGGGTGCTACGGAAAAAATTAACGATGAATTCTTTTACAATTATAAAGATGTTCATGTATGTAAGATGAGAATAACCGAGTTTGTTCAGGATAAAAAAGTGGTCTGGCTTGTGCTCGAAAACCAATTCAATTTTACAAAAGACAAAAGTGAATGGAAGGGAAATAGCATTGTATTCGAGATCTCCCGCTCAGGTGACAAAACCCGCATGGATTTTAGGCAAATCGGACTGGTGCCTGAATATGAATGTTATAGTGTTTGCCAGGATGCATGGACGAGTTATATCCAGGGAAGCCTGAAATCTCTCATCACAACAGGTAAAGGTAAACCGAATACAAAAGAAAATGATTTGAATAAAGAACTGGTTGAGAAATGGGGATTACCTAATAAATAAAATGACAGGAAAATTATGAAAAACGAAAATTTTACTTACAGTTTTAACACCGCAAAAAGTGTTGAAGAGGTTTTTGACATTTTACTCGATGTTAAAAAATGGTGGTCTGGTTTGTTTGAGGAGACCATTACCGGAAAAAGTCGGCAGCCCAACGACGAGTTTGTTTTTAAAGCCGGAGGCGGTGTTCACAATACCAAACAACGGCTTATTGAATTAATCCCAGGGAAGAAAGTGGTGTGGCTGGTGACAGAAAGCAGTTTGACTTTTTTGAAAGAACCAAAAGAGTGGGAGGGAACTAAATTTCGTTTTGATCTTGAAAGCGATGGTAAAAGAACCAATGTAACGTTTACGCATGAGGGTCTTACGCCGGAAATAGAATGTTATGCAGATTGTTCTGCCGGATGGAGTGGATACATGGACAAACTAAAGATAGCTCTCAACTGAGAGATAAAGAGACGTATTTTTATTAATTTCAGGTATTATACTGTTCTTATGAAAACACGTCTTTTTTATTTTCTGAACTTTGCTTTTTTACTCTTATTCGCGCGTTCCCTTTATGCCCAATGGTCAGATTTTGGTACAGGCGCCAACGATGCTATTTATGATTTTATTCAACTCGATGACGATCTGATAGCGGCCGGTCGTTTTTCAACTTTTGATGGTAGCAGCAACCAGGGTTTGGCAATCTGGCGCAAAGACTTTAATGATGTATGGGTTTGGGATGAACTTGCAAACGCCGGTTGGGTTTATGATTTGGAAATATATGATGGCGAACTTTATGTTTGTGGGAGTATAGGTTATATAAATTCTTCTTTGCCGGTTGGATGTATTGCAAAATATTCAAAAGGTGAGACAAACGGCTGGTCTGCGGTGGGAAATGGTGGAATTGGAGGTTATAATTTTACAGCCGATGTTTGGTCTATGGCCGTTTACAATGGTAAACTTTACGCGGGGGGCACCTTTACAAGCATAGGGGGAGTTACAGCAAGAAACATTGCTGTTTGGGACGGAACAATCTGGTCGCAGGTTGGTGGTGGGCTACAGTCTTCTCTTTACAATGGCGCCAGGAAATTATTTGTATACAACGGTGAATTGTACGCATCAGGATCATTTACCCAGGCAGGTTCAGTACAGGTTTCCGGTATTGCGAAATGGGATGAATCCAATTGGTCAGCGGTTGTAGATTTTGGAATGAACGGCTCCAGCGTTGGCCGTGTAAATGCCTTTGCCGAGTATAATGGTTCCTTGTTTGCTGCAGGAAATTTCACAACGGTAAACGGTGCTCCTTCAGATGGTATCGCCATGTATGACGGTAATACCTGGTTCGACGTTAGTATAGGCGTTCCTTCGGGTGGTAACATCACCGGGTTAGGGATTTATAAAGGCGATTTGTATGCTAGCGGTAGTTTCGGTTCAACTGGAAAAATCATGAAGTGGGATCCCAACACTTCTGTCTGGACTGGTTTCGCAAGCCTTACCGGAGGCAGTGCATATGCTCTTTTTGAGTATAACGGTTCAATGATTGCCGGAGGAACTTTTACGACAGTGGAAAGCACACCTTATTTTCGGATTGCAAGTTATCCTAAACTCGATCCTGTTGGTTTGGCCAGTTATCAAAATGATGATCCGGATTT
>JAEUTM010000419.1 GCA_016788025.1 Bacteroidia bacterium | reverse complement strand
ATGTTTTCCCAGAATTCCTTGATATTGTTGCCCAGGGGACTAATTACCCCAAGACCTGTTATCACAACTCTGCGCATATTATTTTTTTAATTCAGTTTTTAATAAGTTACTATATCCTCTGGCAATAAGCCTGGTTTTATTCTCATTCCAAATTTCACACTGTACGTTCACAATCTGTTTTCCTTTCTTAATCACTTTTGTCTCGGCCAGGATCTTTTCATTTTCAAAAGCCGGAGCAAAATAATCTACCACATTGTTTAGCGTCGTGTAAAAAAATTCTTCCTCAAATGTAATCATTGTTGCGCCAATAATATCATCCATAATGGCCGCGGTTACGCCTCCATGTAGGCCTTTCATGGGGTTGGTCATCTCTTTTCGTATTAAGTAACTGAAAATCAGGCGGCCTTTTTCTGCATGCTCCACTGTTGGTTTTAACCATAACATAAAAGGTGAAGGTGAGTCGCTGAATTCTTTTCCGATAAATGATTCTAATACGCTTAATCCGTGTTTCATGCTATTCTTTTTATGATAAAGTCTCCATTTCCTGGTTTTGATCTATGAGCATCCTTTTACGTTTTCTGTCATGAGCCGAACCTTTTTCCAGGTCCACCTTAGGATCCCATGAAGCGTTCATGTTCCACACTTCATGGTACTCATTCTTTGCAGCATTAAGACTTTCCTTATTGACCGCTTCCCCAAAAAGATGATCAACCACCTTTTGCACCCGCGGACCAATAATAAGGATCGCAGGGATAACAACGGTGTAAGCCATGGCCCATGATTTTAACCAGATCTTTAAAAAGCGTTCTGTAAATCCCAGGTTAATTGAGATGAGTGTAAAGGAAATAATTCCCGTTGTAACGATACCCATAATCAGGGCGAATGCTATTTTCTGTTTCATTTTAATTTGGCTTTTATCTTTAGTCAAAAGTCATTATGATTCTTACTTCTCCGCTCCTTCTTGTCTCTGTCACGCTGAGCGGAGTCGAAGCGTTGGTTCCTGGTTCTCGGTTCTTGGTTCTCGTCCTGGGCTCTCCAAGCACCGTAGCTGAGGCTCTTGTGGTGAGTTTATCGAACCACTCGAAGCACGGTAGCTGAGGCTCTTGTGGTGAGTTTATCGAACCACTCGAAGCACGGTAGCTGAGGCACCTGTGGTGAGTTTATCGAACCACCCGAAGCACTGTAGCTGAGGCACTTGTGGTGAGTTTATCGAACCACCCGAAGCACGGTAGCTGAGGCGCTTGTGGTGAGTTTATCGAACCACCCGAAGCTACAAATTAATCGCCCCCTGTCCCGATGCTATCAAGTAAGCCTCTTTCAACGCCTCCGAGTAAGTCGGATGCGCATAAGGTATTCTGAACATATCTTCATCTGTCGTTTCATAATGCGTTCCAATCACTGCTTGCGCAATAAGGTCGGCTGCCCGTGGTCCAATAATGTGTACTCCCAGTATCTCCCCATATTTAGGTTCCGAAATAACTTTTGCAAAACCATCGCTCTCCATTGCTGCACGCGCTCTTCCGCTGGCTATAAAGGGAAATTTACCCACACGATAAGCCCTTCCTTCCTTTTTTAATTGTTCTTCCGTCAAACCAACCGACGCAACTTCCGGCCATGTGTAAACCACTCCGGGAATCAGGTTATAATGGATCTGCGGTTTCTGTCCGGCTATCACTTCCGCTACAAAAGCTCCCTCCTCCTCCGCCTTATGAGCCAGCATTGGACCTGGAACCACATCTCCAATGGCATAAATATTCTCTTCTGCCGTTTGCAACTGTGCATTGGTTTGAATAAAACCTCTTTCGTCCAGCTTCACCCGGGTATTTTCCAGACCAAGTCCTTCTGTATAGGGTTTTCTTCCGACCGCTACCAGGCAGTAATCTGCCCTTATTTCTTTCAAAGTATCTTTTTCGTCCTTGTATGTGATGAGCGTAGAATTACCCAAATTTTCTGCCGACTGTACTTTGTGATTTAATAAAATCTCAATTCCGTTTTTGGTCAGTACTTTTTTCAGTTCCTTACCCAATTCCTTATCCATTGTTGGGATCAAACTATCAGCATATTCTACAATTGTAACCTTTACCCCTATTCTCGAAAAGATCGAAGCCATTTCAACACCGATCACTCCTCCGCCTATAATAGCAATGCTTTCGGGCTTTTCCTTTAAGGCCAGAGCTTCCGTGGAAGAAATAATTCTCTGTTTGTCTATATCGACACCTTTTATGGAAGAGGGTTTAGAACCCGTAGCAATCACAAAATACTTGCTTTTCACACGTTCCTCTTTCCCGGAAGAGCTGATTTTAATCTCGGTGTTACTTAAAAAGGATGCAGTTCCCTCAAATACCTGGATCTTGTTTTTTTTCATCAGGAAACTTAAGCCGGAAGTATTTTGTTTTACCACTTCATCTTTACGCTTCATTAACTGATTAAAATTAATTTTCAGGTTATCAATTTCTATCCCATGCGTTTTAAATTTAGTGGCAGCTTCATGAAAATGCTCGCTACTATCCAACAATGCTTTTGATGGAATACATCCCACATTGGTGCAGGTACCACCTAACACGGTGTATTTCTCTACAATGGCTGTTTTATATCCCAGTTGCGCAGCACGAATCGCTGCCACGTATCCTCCCGGACCGGATCCGATAACTATTACATCAAATGTGTTTTCCATACTCTATTATTTCTCTGTTTGTCCACCTGTCAGGCTGTTCTTGCGGTTCCTGATTCACCGGCCACCCCTTCGTTAAACTCAGAATAAATATTGAGACCTGAGCCAGCGGCTTAAAAAAAATACAGGCAAGTTCTCGATACAACCTCCACTCCGCGTTCGCTGGATCTTTGGCGGAATCGCTTCGTTTCGGTCACTTGAACTGACAGTTCTATCTTCTGTTCATTTAGTTTATAAAAGGCTATTTTTTGATTCTTAATACTCTTGGTTCAATACTTGACTCTTGGTTCCTGGTTCTTGATTCCATCAAACCCTCTCCAGAACCATCGCCGATGCTCCACCACCACCGTTACAGATAGCAGCTATACCATACTTACCACCTTCTTGCTTCAGAACGGAGATCAAGGTAGTCAGTATCCTTGCTCCCGATGCTCCAATGGGATGACCAATTGCCACCGCACCTCCATATACATTCACTTTATCCAGGTCAAGACCAAGAATTTGTTGATTCGAAAGCACAACGGAAGCATAAGCTTCATTGATCTCGAAAAAATCAATATCCTTTAATTCCAGGTTCGCGTGTTTTAATGCTTTAGGAATTGCCAGTGCCGGTGAGGTTGTAAACCATTCCGGTGATTGCGCTGCGTCTGCATACCCAACAATCTTAGCGAGCGGTTTTAAGTTATATTTCTTAACCGCCTCTTCCGAAGCGAGGACAAGAGCAGCAGCTCCGTCATTCAAATTACTTGAGTTGGCCGCTGTCAAATTTCCGTCCTTTTCAAAAACCGGTTTTAGTTTTGCTACTTTCTCCAAAACTATTTTATCAATATCCTCATCACGATCAATACTAATCGTTCCATTTTTTTGCTCCACTGTTATCGGAATAATTTCACTTTTAAATTTTCCGTTTTTTGAAGCTTCCTGAGCTCTTTGATATGAAAGCACTGCAAACTCATCCAATTTTTCCCGGGTCAATCCGTATTTTTTAACCCCGAGCTCCGCTGCGCTTCCCATATGAAAATCATTATATACATCCCAGAGACCATCCTTCGTCATCCCATCTACGAGGGTCATATTACCTAACTTATTTCCTTTTCTCACATTCACATAGTGTGGCGTATTGCTCATACTCTCCATACCACCGGTAACAATAAGATCTTCCAATCCCAATTCTATTTGCTGGGCTCCGATAGCAGTCGCTTTCATGCCGGAAGCACATACCTTGTTAACGGTTGTCGCATCTTTTGCATTTGAAATCCCTGCAAAGATTGCAGCCTGTCTTGCCGGCGCCTGCCCCAGGTTAGCGCTCAGAACATTACCCATGTAAACCGAGTCGGGATCTTCTGGATTTAAGCCCGCACTAGCCAGCGATTCCTTAATAGCAATAGCACCGAGCTCTGTTGCCGACAGGTGCGAAAGACTTCCCAATAAACCACCAACCGGAGTCCGTTTAGCAGCCACGATGTATACTTCCTTTTTCATTGGTTTTTCGTTTTATATTATTTAATAATATACCAATCGGTATATTTTAGTTCAAAAAAATATCAGTTCTTCAAGACTTCGGTTTTTACCATATAATCTATTCGGTCTAAGGCCTTAAATAATAAAGCGTGATTGTTCATGATCTTGCCGAGCATAATACCACCTTCAAGAATGGTAATAATCATATAAGCATATTCAGACGCATCAATCTGTTTATGAACCACTCCTTCAGTCTGCCCTCCCTTTATAATCAACTCTATACTTCTCGCCCAATTCCTCACACTTGCCTGTACTTCTTTTTTTAAGAAACTCAGGTTATCATCCGCCTCTACTGAAGCGTTCTGAAGAGGACAACCTCCTCTCTCAAAGACTCCCTTCCAGCTTGTACGGTAATAGTCTGTAATGCCCTGCAACTGCGCAACTGCACCATGCTTGTCTTGCATAAAAATCTTCATCCTTCCATAAAGACTCTTCATATTAAACTGGAACACTTCGCTCGCCACTTCATCCTTATTCTCAAAATTCCCGTAGATCGCTCCCTTGGTTAAATTGGTCACCTCCATTATATCAGCCATAGAAGTTCCGGCATAACCCTTCTTATTAAAGACTGGCGCCGCCCTTTCGATAATATAACTTCTTGTTTTCTCTGCTTTCGACATAACGGGATCAAAGGTATAACAAAATATACCAATTGGTATATTTTGTTTCATAAATTATATTAAGAATTCAATAACA
>JAEUTM010000349.1 GCA_016788025.1 Bacteroidia bacterium | reverse complement strand
GGTTAAGTATGAGGTTCGAATTATCAATATAGTCCAATTGGTTTTGGAGACCTTTGTAATAAATTTCAAGAGACGTTTCATATTTGTTCTCTTTAAAGTTTTTATAATATCCCAACGCGAGTTGATCTGAAACAAGTGGCTTGAGATTGTTGCTTGCAGGTGCGTAAATATCAAACGGAGAAGATGCTGCCGTATTTGATACCATCTGCAGGTATTGAGCCATACGGGAATAACTGACTTTCACAGAATTTTTAGAGTTGAACATATAGTTAAGCGCCATACGAGGCTCTGGTACATTGTAAAACTTAATGTTCTTCAGAAAGTCAAATGTTTCTTCGCTACTAATTTGTTTGCTCACATTTGGTACAGTGTCCCTGTAATAATATGCTGTTCCTTTCCCAACATAATTGTAAAACGACCAGCGTAAACCATACTGTATTGTAAGCTTCTTCGATAATTTCTGTTCGTTGTTGATATAGGCAGCATATTCAACAGCATGTTGATCTGGTAATGAAAACTTTAATTCAAAATCATTCTGATCTGTAATGCTTCCCATTCCCGGTTTAAACGTGTAATAAATGCCTTGCACACCAAATTTGAGGGTATTCCTGCTATTCAGGAATAGCTAAAATCTTTTTTAAGACTTTTATTTATGATCCTTGAGCTCATGGCGAAGTTGAGAATATTGTCGTCGAATTTGAGGTAGTATTTATAGTCGCTATAAAAAGCAGTCAAATTGCTAAACCATTTTGTATTGTAAACGTGATTCCAACGAAGCGTGGAAGTTGTGTTTCCATAATTGAAATCAAATAGTGATCCGAAAACATCGCGGCCAAGGTATCCACTGAGCGAAACATTATTTTTTTCGTTAATGTTCCAATTCAATTTTGCCGTAAAATCAGAGAAATTTGCTTTCATGTCTTTCATTTCTCCTTTCATAAAAGGCTTGGCAACCACATCCAGATAACTTCTGCGGGCTGCAACAATCACTCCCATTTTATCTTTAATTACGGGAGCTTCGATACTTAGGCGACTGAATACAGTTCCTATTCCTCCGTTCACTTCTACATCTTTCTTGTTCCCGTCTTTCATGCGGACGTCAAGAATCGAAGATGCGCGCCCTCCATACTGTGCAGGAACAGAGCCTTTGTACAACTTAAGGTCTTTAACTGCGTCGGGATTAAATACCGAGAAGAAACCAAAGAGATGAGAGGAATTATACACTGGCGCTTCATCCATTAGCACGAGGTTTTGATCAATATTACCTCCGCGCACGTTAAATCCCGACGCGCCTTCGCCAATACTCGAAACTCCAGGGAGGGTCTGAAGGCTTTTAATAACATCAACTTCTCCTAATAACGCAGGCATTTTTGAAACTTCTTTCATATCGAGTCTCGAAACACCCATATCCATAGAGGTAATGTTCTGATCCAGGCGAGCTGAAGAAACTGTTACCTCGGTAAGATTTTGTGGATTTTCGATTAACATCACATTAAAGGTTTTACTGGTGTTTAGATCCAGGTTATGAGTTTGTTTTAGGTATCCGAATTGTACAAACGTTATGGAGCTTTTTCCAACCGGTAGTTCCAACGAATAATATCCGGAAAGATCGGTCAGCGTTCCGGTTTGTGAACCTTCTTTATAAACGGTTGCGCCTATTAAAGCTTCACCTGTCTTACTGTCTTTTAAGTAACCACTTAAAACAGATTTCTGAGACCATAACGAACCGGCAATACTAAGCAGTGCAAGAACTAATAGTTTGGTGGCAATTTTATTTGCGCCATGCCCTAGTAAGTTTGAAGAGATTTTTTGTAAATGAAGAACTTCGGGTTCTCCGTAATTGAAAAAGGGTATTGTTTTCATTTTGGTGATTTTGATGGTACAAAGCTCCATCTAATCCCAATTTCTTACAATACTGATTAATCAGTAATTCTAGTCCAACAATCCAAACTTTGTAGCAAACATAAGGGCTTCAAGGGAATTGTTGGCTCCAAGTTTAGCCAAAAATCTTTGTCGGTGAGTGTTAACTGTGTGAAGACTTATAGAAAGCTTATTAGATATTTCCTTACTAAGAAGTCCCTCTTTTACAAGTTTCAAAATCTCCATTTCCCGTTTGGTGAGTTCTATCTGAACATTCGTAGCGGGCTCATAGGGTACAAATTGGCCTGTTTTAAAATTTAACAGCTGGCATTTTATTCCATTAAATTCTTCCTGGTTAGGCGAAACATCCACTACTCCCATCATCAACCAGATCTGTCCCTTGTTATCCAATTCTATCATCTGATACTGCTCTATAAGTCGCACATATTTATTCTCAGCGTTCAGCATCCGGTATTCCTGGATCATCTTGTGATTGAGCTTATCCGCAAGTGGAAAAGAATTAAATAATTTTAGTATGGAAACTCCCAGCGAACTCAATTTCAGAAGGTCCTCAGGATGCATTTTTTCTATAAAAAACTTTTGGCCCATCTTTTCATAATCCAGGGGAGAATATCCCAGTAATTTTCCAAAATTGGAAGAATAAAACACCACTTCCCGTTTGCTGATATCAAACACATTTATTCCCGAGTTACTAATCTCTGAAAGCGTCTGCAGAGCACCTCGACGTGTTTCAATTAGCGAGTAATCCAATGAATCCACATCAAATTGATATTGCATTAAGAATTTAAAGAAAATTTCTTCGACAGTCTTCTGATTTGTCATGCCTAAAAATGTTTTAATCCTTTTTAAAAATAAGACAAAATTCTTACCTCTTGAGAACTTATACACCAAGTTCATAATCCATATTACAACGGTTTAAAACCATTGTAAAAGTATTTTCGTAAACAACCTCATAATAGGACAAAAATGAAGTTGAGTTGGACTTATTTAAAATTCTGACGGAATGAATCCGGAGAATGACCAGTGTGTTTTTTAAAGAATCTTATAAAATAGGACACATCCTCATAACCCAGCTGGTAAGCAATTTGGTTCACCTGATTGGATGTAGCAAGCAGGTAACGCCGGGCTTCCAGGATAATTTGTTCGTTAATGATCTCAGAACAGGTTTTGCCAAGTAAAGATTTAGTAATGGAATTTAACTGGTAAGAA
>JAEUTM010000331.1 GCA_016788025.1 Bacteroidia bacterium | reverse complement strand
CATTTTCATTTCTTCTTTAGTGTAACCATTATCCATAAAAACATCTATCTGAGGGATAACATTCAGATCAATTTTGTATTTATAGGCCATTTCATTGCTGCTTCCATTCTTACGCTCATTAAGCAATTGCTCAACAGCTTTAACACCCGTGCCGGTTACACTCTGATATGTGGAAACAACAACACGTTTGATCCGGTATTTTTTATGAAGTGGATTTAGAACCACTACCATCTGGATGGTGGAACAATTTGGATTTGCGATAATCTTATCAGCTTGTTCCAAAACCAGAGCATTCACTTCTGGCACCACGAGCTTTTTGCCAGCATCCATGCGCCATGCGGAAGAATTGTCGATTACGGTAACTCCTTGTTCAGCAAATTTCGGTGCCCACTCCGTAGAGGTGCTTCCACCAGCCGAAAATAAAGCGATCTGAGGTTTAGCAGCTATTGCGTCCTTCATAGAGTGAACCTTATACTTCCTTCCCTTGAACTCTATTTCTTTACCCACTGATTTTTCTGAAGCAACAGGAATAAGTTCTGTTACAGGGAAATTACGTTCTGCCAGTACTTCCAGCATTTTTGTTCCTACCAGGCCCGTAGCGCCTACGACCGCGATTTTCATGATTTTTTATTAAAATTTAGAGTGCAAAAGTACTAATATAAAAGCTCCTGATATCAATGAGATACCAACAGTTTCAACTTTACAAGAGATTTCACGATAGATCCTCAGTGCTTTCTGTTTCCTCAGGTTTCACAAGGTAAACCCCGTCGGGTTTAATTAAAACCTTCCTGTGCCTGTATAATACGCCAATTGATTTTTTAAACGTAGCCTTGCTCATGCTGAACTTTGATGCTATTTCGTCAGGACTGCTTTTGTCGTGGAGATCCAGGTAACCATCATGATTTTCAAGATACTCGAGAATAACATCTGTTGCCGCAAGAACGTTTTTAAAGCCACCTTTCTGCAAACTTATATCTATCAGTTTGTCTTCCCTTACCATCTTCACATAAGCGGTCAGTTCATCGCCTACAAATAGGTCCTGGTAAACATCGTTATGGTAAATCAATCCTTTATACGTTCCATTTATAATGCAGGTATAGCCCAGGGAAGATTCCTCTGCAATCATTATTTCCACTTCCTGCCCCCCTTCTAGTTTAATGTCTTCTGTCTCCAGGAACTTATCCAGCTTGCTCGATCCAACAATACGATTGCTTACTTCATCAAGAAATACCCTTACTACATAATATTTGTTGGCATCCATCGGAAATTTTTGTTCACTAAAAGGAACAAACAGGTCCTTTTCGAGTCCCCATTCCATAAAGGCGCCCATATCGGTAACGGCATTTACGCGTAAACATGCAAATTCATTCAGCACTACAATTGGCTTGCGGGTGCTTGCAATCAGGCGGTTTTCGGAATCGCTGTATATAAACACATCTAGCTTTTCTCTGTTTTTTGGCTGGCTTTTAAGAAACGAAGCTGGCAGAAGAACTTCGTTGTTTTCCTCATCGCGGAGGTAATAACCAGCCGTGGTTTCACGGCTTACGGTTAAAGTGTTTACTTTTCCTATCTCAATCATATTGCAGATGCAAAGTTACAGTATTATTATGGCTTAATTTTACCGGACTTTGCAACAAGAGCAGAAGCACAAAATCGATTTTGATGTTTGTCAAAATGAAGGCCCCTGTGTTTTTTCTATATTTGCAGCCTTTAAAATGAATTCAAAAGCGCTTTCCTGGTCCATTCTTATATTGCTTTCCATTATCTGGGGGAGCTCTTTTATCCTGATGAAGCGTGGTATGGAAGCTTTTAGCAGCGATGAAGTAGCGGCCCTGCGAATTTCTATCGCTTTCCTTTTTTTAACCCCGCTTTTTTTAAAACACCATAAAATAGATTTCAAAAAATATTTTAAGGGTTTGTTTATTATGGGTGTATTCGGAAACCTGATTCCGGCCTTTCTTTTTACCAAGGCCGAGACTCAGATCAGCAGCAGCCTGGCGGGAATGCTGAATGCGCTGACTCCAATATTCACCGTAATTATAGCCGCTTTTTGGCTTAAATTAAAACCAAGTGGGACGAAAATTTCGGGAATAGTTATTGGTTTTATAGCTGCGAGCTGCCTAATGCTTTTCGATAATGCAGAGGATATGTTTCAGAACGTAATCTACAGTCTTTTGGTGCTTGCAGCAACTGTTTGTTATGCGATAAGCGTAAATGGCATTAAAAGGTACTTGTCAGGCGTTAACCCTGTCCAGGCAACGCTCTGGGCCTTTAGCATTACCGGTCCAATAGCCCTTCTTTATCTGTTTGGGTTTACTGATTTTACGACTCATTTGACACAAAGTCCGGCAGCAGCCAGTTCGATGGCTTATATTTCCATCCTGGCGATAGTAGGAACAGCCCTTTCGGTTATTTTGTATAATGTGCTCATCAGGCAATCGGGAGTATTGTTTGCAAGCAGCTGTACCTATTTAATTCCTATTGTGGCCGTACTTTGGGGCCTTTTTGATGGTGAAAGTGTTAATTTTGCCCAGATTTTTAGCATAATAGTCATTATTTTAAGTGTTTACCTGATTAACCGGGACCAAAAATTTGCAGGTAAGTAGGAATTGAGTATATTTGCGTCCCTTTTTAGGGAATTTATTAACAATTAAAACCAATTTAAATGTACGCAATTGTAGAAATAGCCGGGCAACAATTTAAAGTGGAACGTGGAAACAAAGTATACGTTCACCGCCTAGAGGCTAACGAGGGCGCTAAAATTGAATTTGACAAAGTTCTCCTTTTGGATAACGCTGGAAAAATTTCAGTTGGAAACCCTACGGTAGATGGCGCTAAAGTAGCTGCCACAGTTATCAGTCACGTTAAAGGTGACAAAGTGATCGTTTTCAAGAAAAAACGTCGCAAAGGATATCAAAAATGGAACAATCACCGTCAAAGCTTCACTCAGATCCTTATCCAGGGTGTGCTTGCAAAAGGTGATAAACTTCAGGAAGAATTAAAATATGAGCGCGTGGTACGTGTTCAGGGTTTAAAGAAAAAACCAGTAGCTGTTGAAGCTCCGGTTGCTGAAGTTGCAGAAGTAAAAGCACCTGCTAAAAAAGCTGCCGCTAAAAAAGCACCTGCTAAAAAAGCTGCTGCAAAAAAAACAACAACAAAAAAGAAAGAAGATTAATTAAATTATGGAGTTGAGGAATTTTTGATTTTTTGAATCATAAATTCTGAAACTCTAAAATTCAAAAAATAAGATAAAATGGCACACAAGAAAGGCGCGGGTTCATCCGACAACGGTCGCGAGTCGCACAGTAAGCGATTAGGTATTAAAATTTTTGGTGGTCAAGCCTGCATCGCGGGTAACATTATTGTTCGCCAACGTGGTACCAAGCACAATGCTGGTGAAGGTGTTGGCATGGGTAAAGACCATACTTTATATGCATTAATAGACGGTAAAGTTGTTTTCAAAAAGAAAAGAGACGACCGTTCGTATGTGTCTGTGATTCCTGCATAAGGACAAACGGACGTTTTCTATGGATTTTAAAGCCCCCCGCGAAAACGGTGGGCTTTTTCCGTTTCTAACAAGTCAGACTATTAAAACGAAAAAAAACATATTCATTTTTTTAAGCTTGTTTGCCCAGCTTATCGTGTTCTGTTCCTGCAAAGTAAAAGAAATAAAAAAACAGGAGATGGCGGAAGAACAGTGTGCGTTTATTACTATTAAGGCAAGCAGAGATTCCATTGCCGATAAAACAACCTTCAGGATCACTAATATTAATGTGGTTAATTCGAAAATTCGTTATGTAGTTGATGAGAACAAAAAAAGAGAACCGAATTTCCTGCACATAACGATTAACTATAAGAACGGTAAAGTTATTGAAGCGAATACCGAACACCCTCTTTTTAAACGACTTGATTTATACTCTGAATCTGGAAAAATCGAGGCAAAATCAATATCTTTATCACAAGGCGAACTTTTTTTAAGAGTTCCTTATTTTGGAAAATATAAATCCATACAGATTGCAGAAACTATTAATTTTAAAGAAAGACCCATCGTAGTAATCAAAGAGAATGACTAGCAG
>JAEUTM010000290.1 GCA_016788025.1 Bacteroidia bacterium | reverse complement strand
TATCGTTAAAGAACTACACGTGGATATCGGACCTGGAGAAACCAGAAAAACAAACGTGAAGGGCTACTGTTGTCAGGCCGACAAACGTTCCCCATCAGAAAGATCACGTTATGATGTCAACAAGATTGCAGAAATGCCCTTGTATATGGTAGCAAGATATTTGAATTTAAATTCTTTTGATCCAGAGGTGGAGCAAAAAGCAATTTGGGCAATCAGCAACGGGAGATCGGCGGCGACCATAACAGGCAAGAACGATACCGCAATTAAACCCTTAAGGGAAATGGTTGCTACGATAAAAGGAGAAAAACTACCCTGGTATACCCTGCTGACCAGAACCAAAACCCAGCCTGACGGAACAATTGAATCTTATCCTTTAGAATTACGCGGAGATATTCCTTATTCGGTGGACGAGGAAAGTTATGTTACCATGACTGTGTTAAATGAAAACGAAGTGCCGGTTTGTATGGTCAAAAGCGAGTGGTTAAAGGTTTGCAAAGATGCAAAGTACCCGGTGCAATTGAACGTGAGAGCCTTACCCAAAGGAAAATATAAAGTGGAGATGAGAAGCCGTGATAAGAGCCTGGCGAGAGAGGAATTTGAGATATAAAAAGCCCGGATTTTTTGGATCCGGGCTCTGTATCACGATTGAAACAATGGATATTTCTCCATCATGGTGTTTACTTTCTTTTTAATGCGTGCCAGTTCTTTAGGATTTTCCCGGTGCGTTAGTGTTGCGTTAATCAGATCAACAACTTTAAGGCAATCTTTTTCTTTCAGTCCTCGCGTTGTAATAGCAGGCGAGCCAATACGAATTCCAGAAGTAACGAAAGCAGATTTATCGTCGAAAGGTACCATATTCTTATTTACAGTGATGTGCACTTGTTCCAGCGCAGCTAAGGCGTCCTTACCGGTTAGTCCTTTGTTGCGTAAGTCAATTAAGAATAAGTGATTATCGGTTCCCTTTGACACAATATTATAACCAAGATCAGTAAAAGCTTTTGCCATGGTCTGAGCATTTTTAATCACTTGAATGCAATAGTGCATGTAATCGTCAGTTAAAGCTTCTCCATAAGCAACTGCTTTTGCAGCAATAACATGTTCAAGAGGCCCACCCTGATGCCCCGGAAAAACAGCCATATCAAGCAGGTTACTCATCATTTTGATTTCGCCCTTAGGAGTTTTTTCTCCGAAAGGATTTTCAAAATCCTTGCCCATCATAATCATTCCACCTCTTGGTCCACGGAGAGTTTTGTGCGTGGTGGTTGTTACAATGTGGCAATGAGGAATTGGATCATTTAAAATCCCCTTTGCTATCAAGCCGCTGGGATGCGCGATATCAGCCATTAAAAGAGCGCCAATAGAGTCGGCAATTTTACGCAAACGGATATAATCCCAATCGCGGGAATAAGCACTAGCGCCGCAGATAAGCATTTTAGGTTTTTCTGCCTTAGCGGTTGCCTCCAAAGTATCGTAATTGATAACACCGGTTTCTTTTTCTACCCCGTAAAAAACTGGACGGTATAATTTTCCGGAATAGTTTACCGGAGAGCCATGCGTTAAATGTCCACCATGAGAAAGATCCAGGCCCATAATTGTGTCACCTGGTTTTAAACATGCCAGCATTACGGCAGCATTAGCCTGTGCACCTGAATGGGGCTGAACATTAACCCATGCCGCGCCATATAATTCTTTAGCTCTGTCAATAGCGAGCTGTTCGATCTTATCAACTACTTCACAACCCCCATAATAACGTTTAAATGGAAGGCCCTCTGCATATTTGTTTGTTAGGATACTTCCCATGGCTTGCATTACCTGGTTGCTCACATAATTTTCGGATGCTATTAATTCGATGCCAGTGGTCTGGCGATGCAATTCTTCTTTGATGAGTTTGAAAACGCTACTGTCCTTCTTGATCATATTTAAACGATTTATTATATAATTTTTCTGACGCCAATAAAATTAAGCAAATAATCGGAGACTGCGCGATACCCATCAGCCATCTGCTAAGAGTATATTCGTCATCCTGCAGTCTATCATATAAAATGTATCCATAAGCCATGGAAATGACAGCGATTACGATCATAACCAGGTAAGAATATTTCAGGATTCGAAGTAGAAGCTCAGAATGCGTGAGTTTTTTCAAAGCATAAAAATTAGCGGCAAAATAAATGAGCGTCCATAACACCGTGTATGCATACTTCGAATAGTAGAGCGTATCGTAGGAAAAAACGCGGAATACATTCATTATTTCAGGAAAAGGCGCTTCGGAAACGCGATTATAGTATTTTTCGAACATGATAACGTTCAGGTGAACGAAGAAGAACTCACGCGTGTAGCCAAGGAAAGCAAAAAGAAGGAGGAATATTATAAGCCATTTAGTTTTGCTCATCTTTCTGAATATGTTTATCGGCAAATTTATTTACCCACAGGATCCACAGTCCAAAAATAAACATGTAGATCAAAAAATTAAAAGTATAACTATGGTTAAAATCCAGGTATTGCGGATAAGAATTGGCAATCATCGCCAGTGCCACTACACGAAGGATGTTTAAAACATGAATTGCCAGGATGCCGGACGGAAGATACCACCATTTGTCTCTTTGATTGCCGGGATAGGCAATAATAAACACGCCAAACAAAGAAAAAAGCGTTATAGCATTACAGTTAGAACCCACCCAAACGCCATTAGAACCATCTATGCCAATCACCTGCATATCACGGTCCTGCAGGACTTTAAACGTTTTATAACCCATAGTCCTTAATACTACATCGGTGGATTCAATGATCCAGCCAATAAAGCCCTGATCGTATAAGGTATAGCGTTTAACAACAAACTGGTAAATAAGGTAAAGGATAAGATAAAGAGCCCCTGCTCTAAGAACAAATTTTATAAAGGCATTGGATGTACTGAAAGCCCTCATGAACCCTTTATTGGGCATCAGGAAATACCCTGTTCTTTTTTGCGTGAAGAATAAATCTTCTTAGCCCCATAAATGGCGCCTGCAGCGATAAGGAAGCCTATTCCACCATCAACAGGAATACAAGGAGGAGGCCAGCAAGTGGGGCTGGTTGTAGTACCCGTAGTTGGCGGACCAGGAGCAGCCCAGCTAAGAACAGGACCGGCAACTATCATAACAATTGTAAAAAATGATCTAACTTTTTTCATCGCTAATTTCGTAAAAATACAAAAAAAAGCCAAGTCCCAAACATTCAGGCATTAAAACTCTATATTTGTTAACCAAAATTCAAAATCCGCGCTCTGTGGCAAATCCGGCTGTCAATAAAAAACAAGCAATAGTATCTCAAAAAGACCTGAACTTCATTTACCGCATTTTAAAATCGAACTGGTGGATTCCTTTATTGGTAATTCCGGTTCTATATGCGATAGGTCTGTTTTATACCTATCGTTTAACAAACGTTTATAAGGCTTCAACTGAGTTTCTGCTTAAACCAGATGACACGTATTATAAGAACAACGTATTAAATGATCAGAGTTTTTATGGATTAAGCTCATACATTGACAATTCCAATGAAACCAGGATCATTCAGTCCTATGACCTTTCCAGTGAGGTAGTAACCAAATTACTCGACAAGATCCAGGTATCGTACTTCATCGTTGGGAAAGTGAGGACTACGGAGCAGTTCAGTGGAACGCCTTTCAGGATCCGCGTGAACTCTCTTAATCCCGCGTTTTACGAAAGGTATTTTGACTTCGACATAATTGACTATAATAAATACGAGATCAAATACGAAGACGATGGAAAACCCCAGGTCAAAACAGGTGAATTCGACAAGGAGCTGGTAGATCTGGACCTGAATATTACGGTTGAAAGGGCAGAAAATTTTACACCAGCAACGGAAAAAGCTGTAAAGGATATTTTTTACCAGTTTACAATCCACAGTAAGGACTATTTAATTGACAATATAAGGAGCAATATATCCGTTGAAAATCCGGAGTACACGCAAATTTTAAGGGTAAGCCTGAAGGATGTGATTCCTGAGAGGGCGGTATTGATTCTTGATACGCTCAATAGTGTTTATGCGGTCAGCAAACTCAAATCAAAATTCGAGTTGAATGAAAGAACAATAGAGTATATTGACCGCCAACTGAACGAAATAAAATTCTCGCTAAAGAGCATCGAAGATACGATGCAGAATTATAAGCAGAAAAAATCGGTAATTGATCTCGAATGGCAGCAGACAGATTTTTTAAGCAAAATAAGTTCGTATGATGGGCAGCGATCGCAAATGCAGCTCCAGTTAGGAGCCCTGAATGATCTTGAAAAGTATATTATTGAAGACAAAGATCCCCAGTTCTTGCCTCCGAGCGTGTTTGTTGTAGAGAAGAATGGGTTTATGAATCAGGCTGTTAACGACTTGTACACAAAACAAATTGAACTTAACCGTATGTATGGTATTGCCAAGGAGACAAACCCGGCGGTTACAGATCTGAAAACAAGCATTAAAAAGACGAAGCAAGATCTCCTGGTATATATTACCAATACCCGTAAAGCCACAACACAGCAAATCGAAAATCTAAATCGCGAGATCCTGGATTATATTAATGAAGCCAAACTGATCCCGGGAAAACAGAGGGAAATGCTAAACATACAAAGACAGGCAACGGTAAGTGAACAATTGTACAATTTTTTATTGGAGAAAAAGGCAAGCACCAAGATCGCCCGCGCCAGTATAGTACCTGACATTAAAATAGTGGAGGCTCCGCGGTATGCCGGTATTGATTACCCGGATAAGGGGAAAATCCAGAAACAGTTTATCTCACTTGGTTTAGTAATTGCTTTTATTATTATCGCGGTAAGAGTGATCTTCTTTTCAAGAATCAGGACTGTGGAGCATTTGAAGGATCTTACCTCTTTGCCTCTTATTGGAGTATTGCCACAGGTTAAAAACGGCGGAGATGAAGGAATCATCGTAGATCAGGAGCCCAATTCACTGATAGCCGAAGCCTTCCGGAATTTCAGAACCAATCTCCAATACGCCAATGCAGGGATACAGGCCAAAACCTTCCTGGTAACTTCATTTTTACCCGGTGAAGGAAAGACCTTTACGAGCGTGAACCTTGCCACCATTTTGGCGAAGAGTGGAAAACGTACGGTGATTATAGAATTAGATCTTCATAAACCAAGGATTTATAAACGTTTCGGCTTACAGTCCCAGACTCATGGTATAACCACCTGCGTCAGCGGCCAGAACAGCTACGAGGAAATTGTCTCTGAAACACACATCCCGAATTTATATTGTATTTATTCGGGACCTATTCCACCCAATCCATCTGAGTTTGTGCTTTCCACTAAAATGGGAGAGTTAATCAAGAGGGCAAAACAGGATTTTGACTATGTAATTATTGATACGCCACCTGCGGGCCTCCTTTCCGATTCCATTTACCTGATTCAACATGTAGACGCTTCTATTTTTGTATTAAATACCAAAACCAGTACAAAACGTGAGATCAGTTTTATTGAAGGAGTTATAGAAGCCAATAAACTCACCAATGTTCTTTTACTGTTGAATGGTGTCGCCCGACCTGGACGCAGATATTACTACCAGGGATACGGATACAGTTACGGCTATGGTTACGGTTACGGTTATGGAAAAGGCCACGGTTATTCGAAGTAAACGATTGATTTTCAGCAATTAAGAGCTCTTGGAAATTTAATAGTTTTTACGCATATTTGCTATGCAAAAATTGAGTAGTTTTTTTACTCAAACATGATAGAAACCCTTATATCGTCAAAGACCCGTATCAAGTTGCTGCTTAAGTTTTTTTTAAACAGCAAAAACACTGCCTATTTACGTAACCTGGAAGAAGAGTTTGGAGAATCGACCAACGCGATCCGTTTGGAGTTGAACAAATTCGAAAAGGCAGGGTTCCTGGAATCTTCCAGTGAAGGCAATAAAAAAGTGTTTTCGGTAAATACGCGCCACCCACTTTTCCCGGATATTAATAAGATAATTATGAAGATGACCGGTTTGGAGTATGTGGTAGACTATGTGTTGCAGCGCATAGGAGACCTTGAGAAGGTTTACCTGGTTGGTAAAATGTCCAAGGGTCAGGCTACGGAGATCATTGATTTGGTTTTAGTGGGGGATAATCTGAATAAGACTTTTTTAATAGAGCAAATAGAGAAAGCAGAGAAAAAGATCGATAAAAAGATTCGTTATGTGCATTTTGGATCGGAGGAATTTGATCTAGCGAAGATTAAAGAACCGGGGATGCATCCGCTGTTGTTGTGGAGCAGGTAGCTGTATTTAGTTGGCAGTAGCGATTGACGAAGAAAAACACTCTGCGCGTTTGGCGCCTCTGCGAGAAACACGATTTGATTGAGAAGGCAGGGCTGAGCCGGGCAGTAAAGGAGAAAATAGGTTAACCGACTTGGTACAATGTGACTGAGGAGGCGAAGCTGTGGAAAGTTGGCTTAGCAGTTGGTAAGGAAACCACTTAGTCACTGAGATCACTAAGGATTAGTTTGAAGTAGGCAGTGGCAGTACGCAGTAGCAGTTGGCAGTAAAAAAATGCTCTGCGCACTTGGCGTCTCTGCGAGAAACAATGGACAAAGTTTGGAAAGCAATATATGTTAATTCGAGGGCTGAAAAAAAAATCTCGGAGGTTTTGCAGGAAAAACATATTGAAGCATACGTTCCTTTGGTTAAAACCATGAGGCAGTGGAGTGACCGGAAAAAAATGGTAGAGTTGCCCCTGATGAATGGCTATGTGTTTGTGAGGATTGCTGCGAATGAACAGGACAAAGTAATGCAAACAAAAGGCGTGGTTAATTTTGTACGAAGCGAAGGTAAGATCGCCATAGTACGAGACCTGGAGATTGAACGCCTGAAACAGTTGGTAGAGCTGGGTTACCAGTTGGACGCGGAAGCCATTAATAGAACATACAAAGAAGGCGATAAGGTAAAAATTACTTCCGGTGCTTTAAAAGGAATAGAAGGCTACGTGGTTGAAACCAAAGAAAACAGGCAGATAGAGGTGTTGCTCGAAAGTATCGGACAGTGTATCAGAGTGAAGTTGCCAAAAGAAATTTTATTGAGCATCTAAATTTAACCACATAGAGATATAGAGGGGATAGAAGAAGTTGAAAAACTGGTCGCATAAAGAGAAGATAGGATCTAAAAAAGTTACACGTAAATGATTGCTATTATAGATTACGGTTTGGGAAATTTGGCTTCTGTTTTAAACATGTTTAAGAAAATTGGCGTGAAAGAGGTACAGATAACTGGTGATAGTGATAAGATCGCAAAGGCAGATAAGATTCTTTTGCCGGGAGTTGGGGCTTTTGATGGAGGGATGGGAAATCTTGAGAAATCAGGATTGATTCCTGTTTTAAATGAAAAGGCGCTTAAGGACAAGGTTCCTGTATTAGGAATTTGCCTGGGAATGCAGCTGCTGGGCAGGAGAAGTGAAGAAGGAAAGATGAATGGGCTGGGATGGATCGACGCAGAGACAATAAAATTTAACCCCGCGCCTGAGCTTAAGTTAAAAGTTCCGCACATGGGATGGGATTACATAAAGGTTCAGAGAGAGAATCCTCTCCTTGAATCAGAAGGTAAAAACAGATTCTATTTTGTGCATTCGTATTACGTAAAATGCCTCGATGAAAAACAATCGTTGGCTACTTGTAATTTTGGAGAAGACTTTACCTGCGCTGTTAACAAGGACAATATTTTCGGAACGCAGTTTCATCCGGAAAAGAGTTTGAAGTTTGGGATGAAAGTGCTGGGGAATTTTGCCAGGATTTAAACCACATAGTACACATAGAAGTACATAGAATTACAACAGTATTGTTTTAGCTCAATAGATTGAAAGACATCACACAAAAATATCCAAACGATTTAACTGTGAACCACATAGAACACATAGAAGAAAGAATAAGTTCTTACATTCAAACGGTTAATGTTGTTTCCTTCAAATAGAACCATAACAAAAAGATATCTTGATGAGCTTACTTATGAGATTGTGGGTGCTGCTATTGAAGTGCAGAAGCACATGGGAAGAGGTTTGCTTGAAAGTGTTTACCACGAGTGCATGAAAGAAGAGTTGAAACATAGAGAGATAAATTTTACATCTGAACTTAAATTGCCTGTTATATACAAAGAAAAAGAATTGACCATTGACTTCAGATGTGATTTGTTTATCGAGAATTGTCTTGTTGCAGAATTAAAGTCTGTTACGGAAATGCATCCAGTATTCGAAGCGCAATTATTGACCTATATGAACCTGCTTAAAGCTCCCAAAGGAGTATTAATCAATTTTAATTCGTCGAATATATTTTACGAAGGTCAAAAAACATTTGTGAATGAGTACTTCAAGCACCTTTCCTGACAGGATGCTATGTGTTCTATGCGGTTAAGACAAAATAGTATTAAACGCACCTTATCGAAAGTGTTTTTATGAAGACCAACAAACTTTTTATGAAGGAGAACTTCAAGCACCTTTCCTGACAAAATACTATGTGTTCTATGTGGTTAAGAAAAATAGTACTAAACGCATCTTGTCGAATATGTTTTACGAAGGTCAAAAAACATTTGTGAATGAATACTTCAAATAACTTTCCTGTCAGAATACTATGTGTTCTATGTGGTTAAGAAAAAAATGGCACTAAAACGCATCATACCCTGTTTACTTTACGACGGTTCCGGTCTTGTGAAAACCGTAAAGTTCAAAAACCCATCTTATATTGGCGATCCGATCAACGCTATAAAGATATTCAACGATAAGGAGGTTGATGAACTGATCCTGATAGACATCAACGCGTCAAAACAAAAACGCAAACCTAACTTTGATAAAATTGCCGATATGGCCGGCGAAGCCTTTATGCCCTTTGCTTATGGGGGAGGAGTGAAAACCTACGAAGACTTTGCTAAGCTGTTTAAACTGGGAGTAGAAAAAGTAGTGGTGAATTCCCTGATCCAGGAAAACCCTGAGGTAATAAGGAAAGTAGTTGCAGACTATGGCGCACAGGCTGTTGTGGCTTGTATAGATTTTAAAAAACCAATGATAGGGGCAAAAGCGCCTTATTCTTATATTGGACATAAGATAAAATACTCCATGGTTGACTATGCAAAATATCTTACTGCAGATTTAGGAGTTGGTGAACTGATGTTATATTCTGTTGATAAGGATGGCACTTGGGAAGGATATGATTATGAAGCCATAAATCAGGTTTTGAATGCTATCGATGTCCCTGTAATAGCATGTGGTGGCTGCGGAAGTACAGATGATCTAAAAAAGGTTTTGTATGATGCAGGGGCCAACGCAGCTGCCATTGGAAGCATGGCTGTTTATAGTAAGAAGGGTATGGGTGTGCTGATTAATTTCCCCAACAGGGAACTGGTTATTCAAGAGTATTAGTTATGGCGGAACACTGGAATACGGTAGAAAAGGGTAATCCCTTTAATATCAAAAAAATTCTGAGAGACTTGTTTGATTACAAAGATCTGATCGTGCTGTTCTTTAAGAGGGATATTAAATCGAGCTACCAGCAAACCATTCTCGGACCGCTATGGCTGATCATACAACCCGTGTTTACGAGCATCGTTTTTACGATTGTGTTTGGCAACATCGCCAAGATACCAACACCGGCTAACATCTCGCCATTCGCATTTTATCTTCTTGGCCTTTCATTCTGGAATTATTTTGCAGATTGTTTTCATAAGATCACCGGAACATTTGTAACGAACTCGTCCGTATTCGGCAAAGTATATTTTCCACGTCTTACCGTTCCGGTCTCGGTACTTTTGTCGGGGCTGTTCCGCTTCGGCATCCAGTTCGCGCTCTTTCTAGCAGTTTTTAGTTATGGCTTTTTATTTCAGGGTTATTCTGTTCAGATCAATATGACGATCTTAATGTTGCCCGTTTATCTGCTCTTACTGTCGCTATTCGGACTCGGACTTGGGCTTATCATTTCTTCATTTACCACAAAATACCGCGATCTTACCATGCTGGTGGGCTTTGGCGTACAGCTACTGATGTATGCAACGCCTATCGCTTATCCCTTTTTTACTATTAGGTGCACCTCGGTATTTTATAAGATCCTGTTATGCAATCCGCTGACGGGAATCATCGAAGGATGCAAGTACGCTTTTACCTCCAATGGCTTATTCAGTCCGAAGCTTATTGCGACTGACAGCATCTGCGTTGTACTTGTGCTGATACTAGGCATATACATATTCTCGCAGGTAGAGCGGAAATTTA
>JAEUTM010000286.1 GCA_016788025.1 Bacteroidia bacterium | reverse complement strand
GTATCCAAAACCAGAGCCGTTTCCATATAGGTGTGCGAATAATAAAAGAATAACCCGTGGGATCACTCCAGATCTCTTCCTCGTTTTTTACCTGTACAATAAATGTGTAATTACCGGGATTTAAATTATTGTAATTGATGTCCTTTCCTTCGCTGGCATAAAGCCAATTGTCTTCAAGACCGTTAAGTCTGTACCGGAAGAGCAGTTTAGTTGGATTCTTGAGCCAGTTCGCATCAAAGGAAAAAGAGAAGTTGTTCTGATTGTATTTAAATTCGTAAGTGGAATCCATGGGGAAAGGCTTGTAATTTAGCGACAAGCCTTTAATAAATACCAGCGGCTTAATTGAATCGGACGCTTGTTTGTCAGTTCTGAAAACAAGTACGCCGTTGTTGCTCCCAGAGTAAATTTTATTATTAAATGCAGCAACAGCATTTAAGTTAGGTTCGCTCTCGCCCTCAGAGATGTCGTAATATGTGACGGTGTTATCCTTGCAATTAATTTTATCGATGCCCTTGGAATTAAAAGCAAATACAGTTCCTTCTGCAGAAATAATTTGCTGAGGTTGTTCTTCTCTCAGCCCATTGAAAGTATTGATGGACGATAAAAATTTGCCGTCGTATTTCAGGATTCCGTCGGCATTGGAGCTTGCCCAGATGTTATTATTGTCATCCAGGCAAAGTGAGAAAACCGTATTCGAAATTTTACGGAACTTTTTTGTAAGATCGATAAACTTCCCGTTTTTTAATACCTGAAGACCTCCACCGTCTGTTCCAACATACAATACCCCATCCTTGTCGGTAATTGCAGAATACACATAATTGCTTCCAAGTCCCTCTTCCTGCATAAAGGTTTTTTCGATGGTTAAAATATCTTTTGACTCGGGGTTTACGTTTGCTTTTATAAGTCCACCACCCAGCGTGGAAATGAACAAGGTGTTCTCGTTGCTGAAATACAAATTGCTGATGTTGTCGTTAGAAAGTTTGTTTTTTTCAGCGGTAAAACTCAGTTCCTTTTTTGTTTTTGAATCGATAACGACAATGCCATATCCGTAGGTTCCAAACCAGATACTGCCATCAGGCGCTTTGGTGGCACAGGAAATAATGTATTTATCAAGATCTTTTACCTTAACGATGATGGTTTTTCCTCTGTCGTCATTGGTTATTCTTGAAATTCCCATACTTGTGCCTATCCAAACGGAATTGTCATTGTCAACGGCCACGGCAAGTACTTTAGTTTCCATAAGCCCCGACTGCGTATTTATTATACTATAACGTTTTTCAGTAAACTGACTGATTCCTTTTTTAGAACAAAGCCAGATTTGTTTTTCCCTATCGATAAACACCTGGTTAATGGTGTTCTCTTTTATGTATTCGGGATAGTCGTAAATGTAGATTACGCCTTTTCGCATGTGGATCAGGCCGTTTTTTTCGGTGCCGATAACGAGTTCGTTGTGGTTAATCTGGTTGGTACTAAGCACTGCCCCCAGGCTCCAGTTTGAAAAGAATGGAATTTTGGCAAAACGTTTTGAGTCCCGGTTGTAATAACATACACCCGAATCCTGCATTGAAACAATAAGCTGACCGTCGATAAAATTAAGATCTCTCACGATGTTATCCGGAAGGCCGTTCTTGTGAGAAATTGTATTAAATATTAAACCACGGCTTCCGTCCGTAATTTCAGTGATTCCTCCATCTGTGCCGCACCAGATTTGTTTATCGTTGCCGGTAATTTTATAGATTACATTGTCGCTTAACCCTTGCTCACTGGTATAATGGTTAATTTTACCCTCGTTAAAGGTGTATAGGCCATTGCCGTAAGTACCTATGTTTATTGTTTTACCGGATTCATAGAAGGAAGTAATTCTTTCCTCGTTTTCTTTTGGAAATACCAGTGAGTCGATCTTATTCTTGGCCAGGGTAAATACCTTTCCGGATTTTGTGCCCACCCAGATTGTTTCTTTCGAATCAACGTAAAGAGCAGAAATTTCAGTTTTAAGAGACGCTTGTTCTTTTAGCAATTGCTGTGAAGATCTTCCATCGAATTTAAAAAGCCCTTCATTGGTGCCTAATAAAAGATAGCCTGAAAAGTCTTGTGTAATAACATTAACGCTGATGTTTTTACGACCGGTTAACGAGTAAAAATTTTTAACCTGTAGTTGTGAGAACAGCTGGAGGCTTATAACGCTTAAGAAACAGGTTATTTTTAAAAGTTTGAACAAGCTTAAGGCTAATTACGCTTTTGGTTTTAAAGTAGCATTTACATCAACCATTATCACCGAAGCGATTTTTTGATTAACTACTTTCGGGATTTTAATATTGTGATCTTCCAGTGGTACTTCGAAGCTGGATTCAACCAATATTTCCTTGCCCTTAACTGTAATTTTAACCTTTACGATTTTTTCTTTTTCAGCACCGTGTATACTAAATATACCTTTTGCCCGCACCATTGTGCTTCCACTTTTGGTAAAATCTACGTCTTCAATAATTTTCCCTTTAAAAGTGGCTTTTGGATATTTCTCGGTTTCCATATAGTTTTCACGAAAGTGTTCTTTCTGCAAACCACTATTGAAACCATCAAACGAATCAATATCAATTGAAAAAGCTACATTTTTATTACTACAATCAAGAACCCCGGTTGTTTTGTCGCTCTGCGCTTTTATAAGTTCAAGCGGAGCTTCGGACGTAAATTTTGTATGGCCATCTTTACATACATAAACCTGGGAAAAGGTTGAACTTGTAATGAACAGAAAAAATAATAGAAGTCTATACATATTCATAGTTTATAGTACGAGTAAATTTAAGAAATAAGTTCAAATAAGTACTTTTTCTTAAAAAGGGCATAAATACCTTCTAAGAAAGCGCCTGTGTAAGGTCTTCAATAAGGTCTTCCACATCTTCTACGCCAACACTCAGCCTTAATAAATTGTCAGTAACTCCGGCTTTTTCACGCTCTTCTTTCGGAATGGAAGCATGAGTCATCGTGGCAGGATGATTTATCAGGGATTCCACTCCGCCCAGACTTTCAGCCAGAGTAAACACTTTAAAAGAAGCTGCAAGTTTAAATGTATTGTCTACACTTTTGTCTTTGAGCACAATGGAGATCATTCCTCCAAAATCACGCATCTGTTTTTTGGCGATAAGGTGGTTTGGATGATCTGTAAAGCCAGGCCAGTATACTTTTTCGATTTTTGGATGTGTTTTTAAAAATTCGGCTATTTTGCGCCCATTAGAACAATGCCTTTCCATACGCAAATGCAGTGTTTTAATACCGCGCATCACAAGGAAGCTATCCATTGGTCCTGGTGTAGCGCCGCAGCTGTTGTGAATAAAAGCAAGTTGTTCGTATAGCTTATCATCATTCATCACCAGGGCTCCCATAACCACGTCGCTGTGCCCTCCAAGATATTTGGTAACACTGTGCATAACAATGTCAGCACCCAGACTAAGTGGATTCTGTAGGTATGGGGAAGCAAAGGTATTGTCTACCGCAAGTATTAACTTGTGTTTTTTTGCAATGGCAGA
>JAEUTM010000277.1 GCA_016788025.1 Bacteroidia bacterium | reverse complement strand
TTGCTATTTCACCGATTTCTGCGTAATCATAACCTTCGTAATCTCTCAGTAATAACACTGTTTTCTGAATCTCCGGCAATTGTTCAAGTCCTCTGTTCAATACTTCCTTCAGATCAGAATATTGACGATTGTGACTGTGCTGATTGAAGTCTACTTCGCTGAACTTAGCTTGTTTTGAAGCCTTACGCGTGTGATCAACAAGCGTATGATAAGCCGTTGTGAACAAATATGTTTTTGATTTTGCAGCCTCTATCCCATCAAGCTTTCGCCACATCTTCTCAAACGAATCCTGAACTATGTCCTTCGCAATGTCTTTATCCTTAATGTGTTTTAATACAAAACGGAATACACCATCCGCATGCTGATCAACACAGTTATTATAATCGGCTAAAGTCAATTTGCTAGTAATAAGACGCTAAGATCTCGAAAATGTTACAGGAAATTAATTTTATACTTAACTGAAAATCAAATACATACTAAACCCTAAAGGACTTTATGATCTCTGAAGAGCAAAGATATTGGATAAAAGCCTCGTGGTTTGTTTCAGAGCCATTCACTTCATAAACGATATGAAGATCAGAATCTATTTTGCTGAAATTAAGCCAAACCGATTTTAATTTATGGCTGCGTATTTTCTCTTCCAACTCTGTTCTAATTGCGGGATTATTTTCAATTACGATGTTGTATATAATTTCCTTGTTATATCGGTCAATAAATTTCTGAACACCAGCAAAGCCCAGCAAAATAATCATGACGGTAACAGTTACCATTATTGCAAACTCGTACTGGCTCAATCCGCAAGCCATGCCTATAGCTGCGCTCACCCATATGATAGATGCAGTAGTTACACCTCTTACCGTGGCTCCCTCCCTGAAAATTGCACCGGCGCCAAGAAACCCTATACCGGTGACAATATTCGACGCAACCCGCGATGGGTCCGTACCGCCACCAATGATGACCGAAAGAATTGTAAATAACGTAGAGCCTAAGGTGATAAGGATAATGGTGCGAAATCCGATGTTTCGGCCTTTATACTCCCGTTCGGCACCCAACACTGCGCCAAGAACTAGTGATACCAGGAGTTTTATAGAGTTTTCATATAAAAAAGCGTAGTCAAAATGGACCTGCGACATCTTATTTTAGCTGTTCTAAAATTTCTTTTTCAATTTCGGGTGACTCCCATTCTTTTTCAATGTTTGGTCTGGCCATTATCCTGTCCATAATAAGCTGTTGTTTACTGCCTTCTTTCAGAGCGGTGCTGTACCGAATATGCGGACTGTAAGTAACCATACTGTAAAGCGGGATCCATTTATCTGGATATTTCTGTGAGAATTTAGCCTCAATTTTTTTCTGCAAAAGAAATTTCGGATCTGCGGTTTTATCGCGCATTTCTATAAAATTAGCCACTGCAAGGTCGGCGATCGCATCAGCGTCTGGTTTACGCAAGGCCTGGTATTCTTTCATAATTTCCGACCAGTTCTCTTTGTGTTTTTCTATAAGATCATTCAATACCACGCAGTCTTCAAATCCACAATTCATTCCTTGTCCGTAAAACGGAACAATGGCATGGGCGGCGTCTCCTATTAAGGCAATCTTATCGTCAAATGTCCATGGGAAACATTTTACGGTAACAAGTGAAGAAACCGGGTTATGCTTAAAATCCTCTACCAGGGTAGGCATTAAGGGAACCGCGTCTGGAAATTCTTCTTTAAAAAACGCTTCTATCTGCTCCGTTGTTTTTATTTTTTCGAAAGATTTTTCTCCTTCAAACGGTAAAAAAAGCGTACAGGTAAAATTTCCATCCGGGTTAGGTAATGCAATCATCATGAAGCTGCCGCGAGGCCAGATATGGAGTGCATTTTTCTCCATTTTAAAACTTCCATTTTCTCCCGGGGGAATAATCAATTCCTTGTAACCACATTCAATGTAATGCTGGTTGTATTCAAAACGGTCGCTTTGCAACTGCATATTAAGTCGGGAAGCTGCAAAAGCCCCGTCAGCGCCAAAAACCAGGTCGGACTTTATTTTTGTAATTTCTTTGGTGTGGTTGTCCTCAAAGCTGCATTCCAGGTTATTCCTATCGATCTGGGAGCAACGCTTATCAAAATGTATTTTCACCCCCGCCTTTTGCTCTGCCAGATCCATCAGCTTCATGTTGATATCTGCTCTTGATACCGAATAAATAGCCTGGTCATCCCTTCCATAAGGCTGATAAGCCGAGCTTCCATCCTTGTGATGAATAAAACGTCCATACATCGGAATGCCTATTTTCCTGATCTCGTCGGAAATACCAACGCCATCTAAACCTCTCCAACCACGATCACTCAGAGCAAGATTGATAGAACGCCCCGCAGCAATGTTCGTCTTGCGCATATCAGGACGTCGTTCGAACACTGTTACTTTATAGCCTTTTTTTGAAAGATAGATGGAAAGTAAAGACCCCACTAAACCAGCACCCACAAGAGTTACATTTTTACCCATAAAAGAATTATTTGATCCAAAATTATCGCTTTTGTAACAAGTTTGCCAGAAAAAATCCATGATTTTTCGCAGACCAACGAACAAGACAAACAAATTATCTATCCGATCCTTTTCTTAACTTTACTCAGTGCTAAACGAATTTCAGTCGCATATCCATAAATCGGGACTTTTTAAGAAAGAGGACAAGCTTCTTCTTGCGGTTAGCGGTGGCTTGGATTCTACCGTTCTGTGCCATTTACTAAAGCTTGGAGGCTACCAGGTTGTTTTAGCCCATTGCAACTTTAAACTTCGGGGGAAAGACAGTGAGGCCGACGAAAAATTTTGCAAAGCCATTGGAAAAAAACTCTCTTTTAAAACAGAGGTTAAACACTTTGATGTTAAGTCTTATTGCAAAAAACACAAAGTGAGCGTTCAGGTGGCGGCCAGGAATTTGCGTTACGAATGGTTTGCCCATCTACTAAAAAAGGAAAAACTGGATTATATTTTAACGGCTCACCAGGCAAATGATTCCATTGAAACCATTTTGCTTAACTTAATGAGAGGTACAGGTATTAATGGAATTAAAGGCATACAAGCAAAAAACGGAAAGATTGTAAGGCCCCTGCTTCCTTTTACCAGGAGAGAAATAACAGAGTTTGCAGCAAAAAATAAAATAACCTTCAGAGAAGATAAGAGTAACAGCAGCGACACGTACGACCGGAATTTTATTCGGCTCCATATCATTCCCAGGTTAAAAGAGCTAAACCCTAAACTGGAAAACACCTTTATGGACAATGCTGCCCATTTTGCGGAGGAAGCGGGAATTGTGAATGATTACCTCGAGTCGCGTGCTGCCGAATTGCTTATACAAACACATGATTCTGTTTTTATAAACAAGAAAAAACTCAAGAATGAACCCTATCAAAGCAGCCTGATCAATTTCATGATCTCGGGCTATGGGTTTAACACAACTCAGCAAAAAAACATACTTCAAAACCTCAATAACAATTCTATTTCGGGAAAACTCTTCCATTCCGAAACTCACCGGCTAACCATTGACAGAAATGACCTTGTGATAAAACTAAACTCTGAAGACCACACTAAAGCTGTGAAGATAAACTCACTGGAGGATTTGAAGCGGATAAAAACCTTAAGATTCAGTGAGGAAAGTAAATTTTCTGTTCCGGCACACAACGAACTGTTATTAGACCCTTCGACCTTGATTTTTCCTCTTGATTTCAGACCTAAAAAAACAGGAGATAAATTCAAACCTTTTGGCATGAAAGGCTTTAAGCTGGTAAGTGATTTTTTAAAGGACCAGAAATTAAATGCATTTCAGAAAGAAAATTGTCGACTGCTGGTAAACGGGAACGGCGATATTATTTGGATTGCGGGCTATCGCAGCGATGAGCGTTACAAAGTAGATAAATCAGCAAGTTCGTTTCTAAAATTAAAATTCATTGAATCGTAGCGAGACATTATTTGAAGAAAAACAGTATTTGGGTCATAACAGGCTCAGCATGCTTATTCGCACGCTACTGGCGCTGTTCTGTTTCCTGGGATATTATTGGAGTCAAAATCCGAAACCGGTACAAGTATCTTTTTTTACCATAGGCTCCTACCCTATCGAAGGCTCAGGCCATTCCGGACTTATATTTTTTATTGTTGGTTCCAGTATTTTATTGATGAGCGCCGGACTAACTTATGTGTTGCACATTCAAACAAAAGTTTACGAAGGGTACATGACGCTCGATGGCTTCTGGACCTCGCGAAAGGTAAAAATTGATTTTGGCACAATCACATCAATCCGTAAGGGCCGGTATAAAAAAAGCATATTCAGGCGTGCTGTTTACAATCTTCACAACATGGGCGTCATTCGTTTTTACACCAGTGGTGAAGAATTCATTGAACTTGTTGATAATGCGGGGTTTACCTACAAGATAGGCAGTCAAAAAGCACAGGAGCTTTACAACATTCTCAGGTCTGAATTAAAATTATAATTCCTGTTTTTCTTGGAATTGGCCGTCATTTCTATTAAATTTGATTTACACACGACAATTCTCTCTGGTAATAATTTAAAACTTAACCCATGGTTAGTACAGGTTTTGAAACCATTGAAAAGGAGATGATAAGCGCCCTCCGCTTCCCCCAAGAAGAAGTGCTTAACGACAAAGTTAAAATAAGGGAAAGGGCTTCCGACCTTGAAAAGGCCCTTTCTTTAGGAAATCTTGAGCACTCCAAGATCCGGATTTATTTTGAAGACGAACGTTCCTGCAAAGTAGTGGAAACAACGGTTTGGGCTGTAACAGACAAACAGGTAATCCTGAAACAAGGAGTTGGTATTCCGATTAGCAGGATCCATTCTGTGAGGATATAATCCATCAGGTCAGCAAATCCATCAGTAAAAAAACAAAAGGACTTACAAAGATCAGGCTATCGAACCGATCTAAGACTCCGCCATGCCCTGGCATAATGTTCCCGGAGTCTTTTACCCCGGCTTGCCGTTTAAGCATACTCTCGATCAGGTCTCCAATGGTCGCAAATACAGGAACTACCAACCCAAGTACCAACCACACGCTTTGGTTTTCACTCAGAATGTTGTTTCCAATAATGTAACCCGATCCTATTGTTAGGATCACCCCAAATATTGTTCCCTCCCAGGTTTTGCCTGGAGAAACTCTTTCTATCATCTTATTTTTACCAAAAACACTGCCTCCGAGGTAAGCGAAGGTATCGTTACTCCAGATGAGAAGTATCACACCTAACAAAATATTGGGGTTGTAAGCTCCAGCAAAACAGCCAGAACTCTTAACCAAATCATGCATTAAAGCAAAAGGCAAAACTGCGTAGATAATTCCACCGATG
>JAEUTM010000265.1 GCA_016788025.1 Bacteroidia bacterium | reverse complement strand
GAATCGACAGTCCGCACAACATTCGCATTGCCGTGGTCTTTCCAGCCCCATTTGCCCCAAGGAATCCGAAAATCTCGCCTTTATACACGTCGAAACTTATTTCATTTGTTGCAATAAAATCTCCGAACCGCTTGGTAAGTTTATCCGTTGTTATCACAGTGTCTTTCATTTCAGTTCTTCAAAAACTTTATAAAACAATCTTCAATGGTAGCCTGAATCTGCTTCAATTCAATTTCCCTGAAGTCTTCCGATTTTAGAGTGGCAATCAAATCCGCTGTAGCGTTTCTATTTTCCTTAAATGAGAGATGCGCATATTCACCGAAGGCATAACTTAACTGTGTATTGTTGTAATTTTTAAGTGCGTTTAAGAGTTTTGCCATGTTATCAGCCTTCACAGCGTACAAGTCCGCAGGATATGCCTGCATAATATTTTGAGGGGTGTCGATAGAGAGGATTTTTCCCTGCTGAATTAGTGCGATCCTGTCACATAAGGTTGCTTCATCCATATATGGCGTGGAAACCACGATGGTAATGTTCTGTTCTTTCAAACGCTTAAGCATCTCCCAGAATTCTTTTCGCGATACGGGATCAACACCGGTTGTAGGTTCGTCGAGGAAAAGAACAGTGGGTTTATGGATCAGAGCGCAACAAAGCGCGAGTTTTTGTTTCATGCCTCCCGATAATTTCCCTGCTCTGCGTTTTTTAAAAGGTTCTATCTGAACATAAATGTCTTTTATCAGGTGGTAATTTTCTTCAACCGTGGTATTAAAAACTGTAGCAAAAAAATTAAGGTTCTCTTCTATACTCAAATCCTGGTAGAGCGAAAATTTACCTGGCATGTAGCCAACCGTATTTCTGATCTGTTTAAAGTCTTTAACAACATCTAAACCGTCCACTGTTGCTGTGCCCCCATCAGCCAGTAACAATGTCGTGAGGATTCTGAAAATACTGGTCTTTCCGGCCCCGTCAGGACCAATCAAACCAAAGAGCTCTCCCTTGTTTACAGTAAAGGAAACCTTGTCAACAGCAAGCATTTTTTCTTTACCGTAGGTTTTCGTTATGTCATTCAGTACTACCATGCTAGTTTTTTTTACGCAGTCCCGTCCCGATGCTTCGGGAGCTATCGGGAACGCAGATTGAAAAATCTGTATAAATCATAATAATCAGCGTTATCAGCGTTCTATCAAAACTTTACCTCCCCGTACATTCCAATCTTTAGCTGACCATCATTTTTTACTTTGATCTTTACAGCATACACAAGGTTTGCCCTTTCGTCTTTAGTCTGTATGGTTTTTGGAGTAAATTCTGCTTTGTTGCTGATCCACTCAAGTTTTCCTTCATATTTTTTATACTCTCCTTTGTTTGCGTCTACCAGCACCGTTACAGGCTGGCCGATTTTAACCGTACTAAACTGATCGCCTGTAAGGTAAGCCCTCAGGATGATCCATGACATATCCGCAACCTTAAATAAAGGTTTGCCGGACATGGTCATTTCATTCGACTCGGCGTATTTACTCAGTACAGTCCCTCTTACAGGGCTCACGATCCTGCATTTATGTAATTGATCTTCTATCTGCTCAATCTGAATTTTTAATGGCACTGTTTCTTCATTGAGACCACCGGAAGTGATCCCAAGTGCGGAACGCTGCGCTTCAATCTGTTTTTTGAGAATGGAGATTTGTGCATTCACATCATCCAGTTGTTTCTGTGTTCCTGCATCTGCTTTTACAAGATTTGAAATGCGTTTCTGCTCGTGTTCTGCTTGTTTTAATTGCTCTTCCATCGCTGCCAACTGTGCCTGGGTATCCGGCATCCTGCTTAAAACTGCCTTAACCTGCGCCTCGAGTTGTTTTTTCTTCAGATAAAGCTGAAGGCTATCAATATAACCCACAACAGCGCCTGGTGTCAGGTCCTGGCCTTCTTCAAGATTCAATTCTTTGATTAATCCGGTTGCTTCCGCGGAAACAATTGTCTCCACTGCCTCAAAAGTCCCCGACGCATCGTATTCATTTTTATGTCCTTTACAGGAACTTAAAACGATCGCTGTGATTGTAATTACTAATAACTTATTCATGTTTTCAGTTTTTTATCCTCCAATAATTGTTTTTTGATTGTATTGTGCCTGCAAAAGTTGTATTTCATGCAGTAATTTATTTTCGCGGGCCTGTTGCTCTGCATTAACTTCTCTCAGGTAGTCGCTCGAATTGATCACACCGTTCTCCAACTGGGCAGATGCACTATTCTTAACCGAGGTGCGGAGAGAAATAATCTCGTCGTCACTACTAAGGAGTTGTTGCAGTCTTCTCGATTCTGCATCCTGTTGTTTTACAGAAAAACCGGTGTTAAACAGGAATACTTCTTTTTGCAGGTCGATGTTTTTGCGGTTGATATCAATAATCGCCTTGTCTTTTTTGTAAGTATAAAACCCTGTGAGTGACCAGCTCAGTCTTAATCCG
>JAEUTM010000255.1 GCA_016788025.1 Bacteroidia bacterium | reverse complement strand
GGCATCAAAAGCTTTATGCGCCTCCTTTAAGGCTTCGCGCATAAAATGGTCATCGCTATATAAAGGAGCTATTGACAATTGCAACTTGAAGTTGAAGGTGCGTTAATGTCGAGGATCTTTGTGATGGTGTCGCAGTCGTACATAATGAGCTTGTAATTATACTCTGCCTGATGTTCTTCTTTTGGTTGAATATAATACTCGCCGCAAGGATCCTTATGTACATCGCTTAAATCGTAATTTACTTCAAAATGCCTCAGTTGAATTTTCAGCAAAGCTTCATTCATTTGAAGGCATTTGAGTTTGCATTTGGCCTTTTCCGACATTTTAAAATACTGGAATACCAATTCCTGCATTTTTATCTCGTTAGGAGTGGTGCAGCTTCGGTTTCCAAACAAACCGAGTACAAGTAATAATCCTATTCCAAAACCTATCCCGTAAAATTTTAATCGTTGCCAGAATTTCATGGCGCGAAGGTAAGAGCTTTTTTGGAGGGAAAAAATTTGACCGGTGGTTTCGAGAGCCTCAACCACCGTTCGAGAGCCTCAACCACCGTTCGAGAGCCTCAACCACCGTTTGAGGACCTGAACCACCATACGAGAGGCACAACCGCCGTTCCCAGACCTTAAACCTCAACCAGGCGACTGAGATTCCCGAAGTCTCTTACTTAATAATAAGCCTACCCTTGCCGAGTTCTTTTTTATCTTCAGATAAAATTTTGTAGATATAAATACCTTTTGCTTTTCCTTCAAGGTTTAGTTCGACATCTTTGTCGGAAACAACAGCTTCATAAACTGTTTTTCCGTTGATGTCGGTTACGTTGATCTTCATGCCTTTCTCGAGGTTAGAGAACATAAACTTGCCATTACCCGGATTCGGAAAAGGTTTAATATGTTTTTCATCCGCAGCTACTTTTGGAATACTTGTTTCGTCTAAGGTTCCTGTGAAAAAAGCACGCGTTGTTGACCACTCACTGTAGTTACCTCCGTTATTGGTTCTTACATGCCAATAGTACCAGGTATCCGGATACATTGGCTCAATAAACGTATAACCAAGGTTAGGAGTCCGGGCAGTTTTAATAATGTCATTAAATATATAATCGTAGGCTACTTCTACTTCATAAATGATTCCGTCATTTACTTTGGTCCAGTTTAAAGCAATAAATGAATTATAATCCACGCTGTCCAGGTTATCTACTGGTATTGTTGGTGCTGGTGAAAGCGGAATAGTATCATTGGAACCGATTGCGGTAATAAACATTTCATGTTTCAGGTTTGGTCTGTCTTGTGCATTTCTCGGCGCCAAAACAATAGTGTCCACAATATTCATTCCTTCTGTTACCCTTCCGTATATGGAATACTGACCGTCGAGTTGTGCGGCCGTTGCGACACAGATAAAAAACTGTGAGGTGGCAGAGTTGATATTGCTGGAACGGGCAGCGGACAAGATCCCCCGTAGGTGTTTAGCTTCGCTGAATTCAGCATTCACTGTAGGCTGGCTTGGATCGCCAAAACCCCAGGTAGAGGTATTTCCGTGACGGGAATTCGGGTCACCACCCTGGATCATGAAGCCGGGAATAACGCGATGAAAAGCTGTTGTGTCATAAAAATGCTCGCTTACAAGACTGTCAAAATTACGGGTATGATGGTACGCAATATTGGGAAACAATTCTATTTTAACTGTTCCGATATATGTACCGGCACGCTTTACATCGATCTGGTAACGAGGCTTGCCTGTGTATGTTACCTGTGCGAGACTAAGAGAAGTCATAAAAAGTAACAATAAGCCGGTAAGAGTGTAGTTATGTTTCATCGTTTAAATGCTTAATTAAAAATAAACAATTTAAATGGAATTTTAAGCATTTTCAATCACCGTCCATGCTTCTTTAGTACTGAGTTCAAGCTTTCCATTCATTTTAAGATAGGTGAACAGTTGCATGCGGTAAGCGGCCAGCCATTTTATCGGTGCGTTAATAATAGCCGTACCTAAAATCATTTTCTCTTTTGAAGGTAGTTCCACTTCTTTGGTATTGAGGTCTTCTTCAGAGATCATATCCATATACATTTTAATATCCGCCATCTGTTCGTCTAAACGCTCCTGGAAATTTTCAAGCGTAAGGGTTTTACGATAAGCCCTGATCTTTACCCATTCTTCCTGGCTGAGATCGTTCTTAATAAACCAGCGTAACATCGTGGCTCCGATGCCCGATAAATATTGCATCAGCTCAAGCGTGCTGCGCATCTTTTCATTCGGACGAAAATCCAGATCCTTTTCGTCGATGAATTTGGCCAGTTGTTTCAATAAAAAAACTTCTCTCTGCAGATTTTGTAATAAATGATGTTTGAACATGCTTTCCTGTTTTAAAATTCCGCCTCAAATCTAAGGCTTTCGGGCATATAATTCTACACTTTGAATGAAGCTAAATGTTTACTTTTAAGCGGTAAACCTTCTCTTATGAATCCAGATCTGAAACCCGAAGAGCGTGAGCTTTACAAGCTGGTGCATTATTTTAAAAAACGTGCGGAAGTTCTTATTATTGAGAATAAGCTCGACGATGAGTATAAACAGATGCTGGATACCTGCGACAAACTTACCGCGCAGCTGGACCAGCATGCGCTTCAACGTTCCGCAATTATGGCCGAGCGTGAACAACTCAGGAACATTATAAAAGATAATGCGCGTTGTCCAAAATGCGAAAGTAATGCACAGATTAAGGTAATTGGCACCGATACGAACGAGCAGGGCTGGAAAAGCAATAAATACAAATGCCGCAAATGCAATATTACCTTTGTGTGGGTAGCTCCGAATAATCCCTGGGATATGATCCCGTACGTGGAACAGTTTATTTCTCAAATGGAGAATAAGCTTCAAAACGAGGATATGGAAGGAGACTTGAAACAACAAACCCTTTCTACCCTGGATGGAATGAAAAACAATCTCAACACCATTAAACCTGTGGTGGAAAATTCCGACCGCGAGATGCAGGCTTTAATGGAAAGGGATGTTCAGATGGGTGAATTGGTGCGTAAGTTCAAGAAGCATTTGATGATAGAGAAGATCAGGCTGGAAGAGTGAGGCAGTTGGCAGTTAGCAGTTGGCAGTAGCAGTGGGCAGTTGCAGTGGGCAGTTGCAGTGGAAGTTGGCAGTTTTAAACCACTGAGACACTAAGATCACTAAGGAACACTAAGGTTATGAGTTGGCGGTGGGCAGTTTACAGTGGGCAGCGGCAGTTGAAACCACTAAGACACTTATTCGCCGCGGCGAACACCGAGAGGCACTAAGGTGTTGAGTTGGCAGGAGCAGTTTAATATTCCTTAACCAAAACATCGGTTGGAATTCCCAAAACTTCATGCAAGCTACGAACCATTTCTAAAGTAAGTTTTCGTTTACGATTTAGAATTTCACTAACCCGGCTTTTTAAACCTACAACATCAGCAAGATCCTTTTGTTTATAACCTAATTGCTCCATTCTGAATTTAATAGCTTCAATGGGATCTGGCAGATCTATCGTGTATTTTTCTTTCTCGTAGTTATCAATCAAAAGAGAAAGCAACTCCAACTCATCTCCTGCCTTTGAGCCTTTTTTTGCATCAAAAATCACTTCAAGCCTTTTTAAAGCCTTTTGATATTCCTTTTCTGTTTTAATTAAATTTATTTTCACATCTATAAAGTTATCAATAAACTTTTTCTTTTCAGAATCTACTTAACAGTTATTTCCCAGCTGCGATCAAAGCCCACCCATCTTTTTCAATGCGGTAAACGTAGTTCTGTTTTTGGGCTTCGCCGAAATAAGCTACATTCAACTCAGCGACTTTTTTAGCACCCACT
>JAEUTM010000229.1 GCA_016788025.1 Bacteroidia bacterium | reverse complement strand
GGAGTACGCCAGGCCTTCCTTAAGCTTCAATCAGAATAAACCATTGTACTCGAACTTCGAAAACAAAGCAGCCATAGGAATTTTCACTTTTAGGGCGGAAGCTGTGGTTCAGAAGCTTCCTAGTAAATCGTTTATCAATTCCTTTTCGTATCGTCCTGAAGTTTGCGAATACAGGTTTTACGATGTAAATAATAATTGGCAAGGTTGTGGTAAATAGCCTGACAATTAGCTATTTAGTCCGATAAATTCAGGCCATTTTTACCTCCTTTTTACGGTGTTTTGTGACAGTCTGGCAGTATTTCCCGGTCTGCCTCCTTTGGCATATTTATTGACGGACGCAAGTAGAATTTATTTAATACTAAACTTATAAAGAACAAAACAATGGGAAAAATAATTGGAATAGACTTGGGAACCACCAATAGCTGCGTTTCAGTAATGGAAGGTAACGAACCGGTGGTAATAGCCAACAACGAAGGAAAACGTACCACGCCTTCAGTAGTTGCTTTCGTAGAGGGAGGCGAACGTAAAGTGGGAGATCCTGCAAAGCGTCAGGCTATAACAAACCCTAAAAAAACAGTTTATTCGATTAAACGTTTTATGGGGCATACCTTCGACGAAGTAAGCTCGGAAGCTTCCCGTGTACCTTACTCTGTTGTGAAAGGTGATAACAATACACCACGCGTTCAGATCGACGATCGCAAATATACTCCACAGGAGGTTTCTGCAATTATTCTTCAGAAAATGAAGAAAACAGCTGAAGACTACCTGGGTACCGAAGTAACGGATGCAGTTATTACCGTGCCTGCTTATTTTAACGATGCACAACGTCAGGCTACAAAAGAAGCCGGAGAAATTGCAGGTTTAAAAGTAAAACGTATCATCAACGAACCTACTGCTGCTGCCCTGGCTTACGGCCTCGACAAAAAGAACAAAGACATGAAAATTGTTGTGTTCGACTGCGGTGGTGGTACACATGACGTATCGGTACTTGAACTAGGAGACGGTGTGTTTGAAGTAAAAAGTACAGACGGTGACACTCACTTAGGTGGTGACGATTTTGATCAGGTAATTATCGATTGGCTGGCTGATGAATTTAAAAAGGATGAAGGTATTGATCTTCGCCAGGATCCGATGGCTTTACAACGTTTAAAAGAAAGCGCTGAGAAAGCTAAGATCGAGTTGTCAAACTCAATGTCAACCGAAATCAACCTGCCTTACATCATGCCGGTAAATGGTATTCCTAAACACTTAGTGAAATCATTAACCCGTGCTAAGTTCGAGCAACTTGCTGATAGCCTGATTCAACGTACAATTGCACCTTGCCGTTCTGCTTTGAAAAATGCCGGACTTGATACAAAAGATATCAATGAAGTGATCCTGGTGGGAGGTTCTACACGTATCCCTGCAATTCAGGCAGCTGTTGAGAAATTTTTTGGTAAAGCTCCGAACAAAAGTGTAAATCCTGATGAGGTAGTTGCTTTGGGTGCAGCTATTCAAGGTGGTGTATTAACCGGAGAAGTGAAAGATGTGTTGCTGTTAGACGTAACTCCTTTATCTCTGGGTATTGAAACCATGGGTGGGGTGTTTACCAAATTAATCGAATCAAATACAACCATTCCTACTAAAAAATCTCAGGACTTTAGCACTGCAGCCGATAATCAACCTTCCGTACAAATCGTGGTTTATCAAGGTGAACGTCCGATGGCAAGAGATAACCGTAAATTGGGTGAATTTAACCTTGACGGAATCCCTCCTGCACCACGCGGTGTACCACAAATTGAAGTAACTTTTGATGTGGATGCAAACGGTATCCTTAACGTAAGCGCAAAAGATAAAGCTACCGGTAAATCACACAACATTCGTATTGAAGCGAAGAGTGGTTTAAGCCAGGAAGAAATCGACCGTATGAAACGCGAGGCGGAAATGAACGCTGATGCCGATAAAAAAGCTAAAGAAGAAGTTGAAAAACTGAACGAAGCGGATGCAATGATCTTCCAAACTGAAAAACAGTTGAAAGAATATGGAGATAAAATTCCTGCAGATAAAAAATCGGCAATTGAAAGTGCGCTGACTGAACTAAAATCAGCACACGCTTCAAAAGATATAACTAAGATCATTGCCGCTTTAGCTACTATCAACACTGCCTGGAACGCAGCCAGTGAAGATATTTACAAGGCGCAACAACAACAACCGAACCAGGACGGCGGTTCTAATCCGAACCAGAATGCAGGAGGTAATAACGCCAACAGTGGTGGAAATACCGAGAATGTAACGGATGTTGATTTTGAAGAGGTGAAATAATACCGAACTCTATTAACAAAATCCCCCTTGGCTTAGCTGAGGGGGATTTTTTTTGAATTCAAAGGTTCTGATCAGCGTTTAAGCAAATGGTGATTTAAAAGACTGTTCATTACCTGCTCTCTGTAAGATCGACCTATTGTTACAGCCATTTCATTGATGAGTACTTCATTTGAATTAAGACCCGTGATCTTTTTGGTATTTACGATCTCCGACCGGTTTACCTTTATAAAAGTGCCGGGGGGTAATTCGTTTTCTATGCTTTTAAGCGTCAGGTAAACCACAAACTTTTGATCTACAGTATAGATTACCGAGTAATTCTGCAAAGCTGACACGTGAAGAATATCATCGAAAAATATCTTAACATAATTTTTTTCTGATTTCACGAAGAAAAAAGTTCGATCCGCAGCCGTACCGTTTGCTTTTTCAATCAGATCAAACTGGCTTTTGGCTTTGTTAGCGGCGGTCAAAAAACGCTCAAATGAAAAAGGCTTTACAAGATAATCGGTAACGGAAAGTTCGTAACCTTCCAGAGCGTAATTTTGATAGGCTGTAGTGATAATAGTAAGCGGTGGCTTACTGAGGCTCTTTAATAAATTAATGCCTGATAACTTTGGCATGTGTATGTCCAGAAACATCAGGTCTATTTTTTGTTCCTGGAGAGCCTTAATTACTTCGGTGCCGTTGCTGCAACTGGAAACAAGGCTTAGAAATGGCGTATCTTTCACAAACCTTTCCAATCCCGCCCGGGCCAAAGGTTCATCATCTGCAATCAGGCACTTCATGTTTGTTGTAAATTAAGTTCTAAGTTAACCGAAAAAACATTTTCATCGTTTTTAATAATTAATCGATGTCTGCCCGGATACAAGAGCTCCAGGCGTCGCTTTACGTTACGTAGGCCAATACCGCCGGGTTCTGCAGATGTTGTGGTTCCGGCGTTTGAATTAGATACCTGAAAAATAAGGAAAGTGTCTTTTACCTCAGCTGAAATATGTATAAAATGTTTACCAACTGCTTCCGATTTATGTTTGAAGGCGTTTTCAACGAACGTAATAAGAATGAACGGAGCAATTTTCAAATTGCCATCTACTTGTGGAAACTGCACTTCAAGCTCCAGGCTCTTGTCATTCCTTATTTTTTCGAGTTGGGTATAAGCCTGGATAAAATTCAATTCTTTTTCGAGGAAGGTTTGATCGGAACCGCATTCGTACAACTGATAACGTAGCAGGCCCGAAAATTCGAGAAGCGTTCGCTCAGCCAGTTCGCGATCTTGTCGTATCAGGAAATATATGTTGTTTATTGCATTAAATAAAAAATGTGGATTCAACTGACTTTTAAGAAATTCAAGTTCGGCATTTAAGTTTTCCTTTTCTTTTAAAGCCTTATTACGCTCCGCATAATACTTGTCGCGCAGGGAATAAATACCAATAAACAACGATAGCAGAACCACATCATCCACAAAACCTGAGATAAACTTTGGGATGAGATTATAAGAGTGAATATGTCTGCCCAGATAGTAAAGGGTTGCAAGATCCTGCAGGAAAATCCGGACAGCGATACATATGGAAATGCTTAAAAGTACCCCGAGAATAAACGCAAAGTACTTCCGTTTTTCGATAGTTCTTGGAATCAGTATCAGGAGCACAGAGTATATTAGAACCATCTGTATGCCAATAATGATACCTGTTTCTATATAGTTGAGAGGATGTTCTCCAAAACGTTCCCGTAAGACATGGAAGAAACTTATAGCGTGATAAGCCCAAAATCCAATGTGCAGCAGTTTGTATCGCAGTATGAAATTGAGAACATGTGTGAGAGGCGATATTTGCATGATGACAAATTAATGATTCCCTGAGATTGCTCCTCTTGCGGGGTTTGATGATTGTATATCCGGTTTTTTATCGTTTTTGAAGTTGCCGGGTATCAAATATAAAAACCATATCCTGTTTAAACGAGCAGTTAGTCAAGAGAATTGAGCCATTCGTGTAATTTTCTTTCTAAGTAAACAAACATGGTCGAATTTTGAAATCAAGAATCTCCACAGTAAAAATCATGAATAGAATCAAACGAACATTATGAAAAAAATGAAAACACAACTATTGTCTTTTTTTACCTGTGCGGTTTTCAGCGCTTCTTTATCTGCTCAAACCTGGATTCAACAGGGTGCTGGGATCGTCGGTTCAAGTTTATTTATTGGGGATATCAGCGCTGTTAACGACACTGTTGCATGGGCCATAGCGGGTTCATATAATGGTGGAATGTGTGAAACACCTGTAACGCGCTTTACAAGAACGAGTGACGGCGGTGCCCACTGGCGTAGTGGCAGCATTTCAGCGCCTTCCAGCTACAACACCTGGAATATTTGTGCAATCGACAGCTTAACAGCCTGGGTATCCACCTTCGATCAGTTTAGTCTCTCAAATGGCCGGGTTTACAAAACCATCAACGGTGGTCAAACCTGGATACACCAGGCAACTGCAACATTTACCAGTGCCTGCAAGTTTGTACACTTTTTCAATGCTAATGAGGGTGTCGCTGTTGGTCAGAACGAAATATTTACAACCCAGAATGGTGGAACAAATTGGGTTCAGCAGACGGATCTACCGGTACCATTCCCCGCATCCACGCATTTTATAATTAACAGCTATGAAGTGCTTGGCAACAAAATCTGGTTAGGTGATTATGCAGGGGTTGTTTATTATAGCGCTGACAAAGGTCAGACATGGACGGTTAAAAGCGGTCAAAGCGGAGGCCTTGGTTATACGGGGATCAAAGCACTGGCATTTAAAGACAGCCTCAACGGAATAGCTATTTCCTCGGTGTTCCAGGGTGGTGGAAGTGGCGGAGGAGCGTATACCGATAATGCTATGTTCTACAAAACAAATGACGGTGGCGCAACCTGGACCAGCGCTTATTACAATTCAAGTCAATGGACACTTGCTAATCAGTATTACGCAAAGTACGACGTGTGTTATATTCCGGGAACCACGAACTCCTATATTTTAAGTAGTGAATACGCGGGCTTCAATAAATTCAGTGCAATTACCTCTGATGGCGGTCAAACATGGACCTACATCGATTCTACAATTGCGCATACAGCTTTAGACTTTGTTTCGGGTGGTACGGGTTGGTCAGGAAGTTATATTAATAACGTGAGCGACGGGATCTATAAATGGGGCGCTGCGACTCCGACCTTAGTTACCAGTATCACTGACCATCAAAAGCAGCTCAACGATCAGATGAAAATACTTTACGACCAGGACGCTGTTTTTGTGTCGATGGAAAAAATTCAGGCAACTGCTCTCACTATTTTAAATCTTGAAGGAAAGGTAATAGCTGTTTTAAATGTGGATAACGCACAAAAACAGAGACTAGACAGTGAGTCACTGGCCAGGGGCGCTTACATCCTTGAGGCGAAAGTCGGGAATACTATGCTTCACAAGAAATTCATCATAGAATAAATAGTACCTAATTCAAAAACAAGTAAAGATCCCGTGTGTATCGCGGGATTTTTTTTTGCTATTTCTTAAGTCCAGATTCAGCTCAGTATCGTATTTACAGCATGGCTTAGGGCGAAAGAATAAACATGTCTTTTTATTATATTTGGATACTGTTTATGCGTAAACTCCAGAGGAATACGACTTTAGCATTGTTATTAAATGTTCTCGCCCTTGTATGCCTTTTCGTGGGATTTCCTGTGATTTCCTCCATTTTTTCTTTGCTTGCTTTTTTCCTGGCTATGAACGAGGTGTCCAAATACACTTCGGCCTACCAGTTTGCTAACGTTTTTGCGGCTACAGTGCTGATGGGGCTGTCACTTGACTTGCCTAATGAAAATTTACCCTTTACCACGCTGGCTCTTATGTTGGTGTTTTGTACAACCTTAACCCGGATTATTTTTTTTAAAACCTTTTCCTATACGTCTTACGCGTGGTTTGAGCCATTGTGTTTTTTCCTGGCCTTAACGGTTTGGATTTTGTCTAACCTGTTATTTCATCACGATTGGAAAGGATATGCGTTTCCTTTGCCCCTGTTTATATTTGCAGGAATTTTCTCATGGGGAATTATTAAGGATAAAAATCAACTTCTTAAAAGTGCACGAGGAGGGTACAAAGTACAAATCGGGCGACACGCGGATGAGTTTGAGCTGCCGGATCAGGAAGGAAATCTCGTAAAACTTTCGGATTTCAGAAACAAGCGGCACGTTCTGCTAATCTTCGTACGTGGTGACTGGTGCCCTGGTTGCCACATGATGTTGCGCACCTACGAAAAGAACAATCATAAATTTAAAGAAAAGAACATCCTGGTAATGGCCATCGGCCCGGATCCGGTTGGAGTAAACAGGGGAATGGTTGAAAAGTTGGGTCTTGATTTCAGAGTATTGTCGGATGAAGGTCAGCGAACAGCCATGAACTACGGAGTTCAGCTTAAAGAATACGATAATGATTTTGCAGAGAAGTATGAAGAGGGAATCCCATTACCAGCTTCATTTTTAGTTGATAAAAATGGTATCGTTCGTTATGTTTCCCGACCAGATAAAGTTGGGGAGTTTCTTAATCCATCTCTCATTTTTCCAATCGTTGAGCAGCTTGATTCAAAACAGAGGAGCAATATGTTCGCGAATGAAACAGAAGATGTGAAACAAAAAAACGAGTTAACCCGCGAAGAACTGAAAAACTACGAGGCTATACTGACTACTTTTAAAAAGGAACTAAATAATTACAGAAGTATTATTGACAAGGCTAACGATGCGATTATCGTCATAGACATAGTCGACGGAAAGATACATCAGAGTAATCCGGCGGCTGCCAATTTGTTGGGTTACAACAACGAAGAACTTGAGAGTATTTCCCTGTTTGATTTGCATCCGACAGAATATCTCGATCGGAGTTCAAAAATTGTGGCTGATGTTTGGGAAAAGGGAGGACTAATCTATACGGACATTCCGTTTGTTACCAGGACGAAAGAACTTATTCCTGTGGAATGTTCGGCTAAAGTGGCTCCTTTTGCTGGTCGTCCTGCAATTGTTATTTATGCCCGCGATATACGCGAGAGGATTCGTTTGCAAAACGAGATCAACGAACAACGGCGTGTGATTGATGAGAAAAGCCAGGATATTAAAGATAGCATCGAGTATTCAAAACGTATACAGCGATCTATTCTTAAAGAAAGAGACAAGATCAGGGCCTACGCCCAGGAATCATTTATACTGTTTAACCCGAAAGATGTGGTAAGCGGTGATTTTTACTGGTTTGAAAGTGAAGAACAAAATGGTGAAAAGTTGCTCAAAGTTGCTGCTGTGGATTGTACCGGACACGGCGTTCCCGGTGCTTTTATGAGCCTTATTGGTAATTCCCTTCTGAATAATACACTCAATAATCCAGTTGTTATAAATCCCGCGAAGGCTCTTGATTTTGTAGATGCAGAATTAAAGAAAAGCCTCAATAAGAATGCAGAGGATAAACCTTTGAGGGACGGAATGGACATTAATCTCTGTTATGTTGATTTAAAAAACAGGAAGTTGCAATACGCCGGTGCTAATAACCCGTTGTATGTGGTTCGCGGTAATGAACTTATCGTTTTAAACGCCGACAAACAGCCTATCACAGCATCAACAGAACACGAGGTACACCCTTTTACCAACCAGGTGTTTGAACTGCAGCAAAACGACTCGGTATATCTTTTTACAGATGGCTATGCAGATCAGTTTGGCGGACCGAATGGCAAAAAATTCATGTATAAACGATTTAAAGAAACGCTCTTGTCTCTACAAAACAGAAGCATGGCTGAGCAGAAAACAGAATTGTTCCGTATCTTTCAGGAATGGAAAGGAAACCTTGAGCAGGTAGATGACGTGCTCGTAATAGGTATCCGCGTTACTTAAATGAAAATTAAACAGCTCCCTCTTTCAAAACAGATAACTTACGCATTTGGAATGATGGGCTGGAGCATCATGATCAACCTGATCAATGTGATTCTGGTGTATCTTTACCTTCCCCCGGAAAATAGTGGCTTACCACATTTGATTACCCAGGTTGTTGTTTTCGGTTTTTTTAATGCGGTAGCGCTCATAACTGCCAGCGGTCGCCTTGTAGATGCATTGATCGATCCTTTGATCGCCCAGTTTAGCGACAGAAGTACAAACCCCAAGGGAAGAAGAATCCCATTTATGATGTGGACCATCATTCCATCCGTTCTTTTTTGCTGCCTGATTTTTTATCCTGTTCATGAGTTTGAAAGTAAACTAAATATCGTTTGGCTTGTTTTAATGCTGATTGGTTTTTATGTTTCTTCAACAGCATATATTATTCCATATAACGCTCTGTTACCTGAACTTGCGCACACGCCGGCCGCAAAAGTAAAGCTATCTAGTTTTCAGTCAGTAGGCTACTTATTTGGCATTGGTATTTCTTCAAACGTTTTTAATCTGGCAGGTTTTATGGAAATTTCGTTCAACTTCACAAGAATGCACGCGTTGCAATCGAGTGTGTTCTTTATGGCTTTGCTCGCAGGTATTTGTATGCTTATTCCGGTGCTTAGTATTAATGAAAAAAAATATACACATAGCCTGCCCAGTTCTGTATCGTTAAAAACCGCGCTCAGCCAAACGCTTGGAAACAGGAATTTTCTGTTGTTTATCGTAGCCGATTTTTCATATTTTATCGCCATGACAATCATAACTTCAGGTCTGATGTACTACGTTACGGTATTGTTGCTGCTACCTGAATCTATCGGCAACAAGTTAATGATCACAATGGTGCTCGTGTCTCTTGCGTTTTATCCAGTTATAAATAAATTAGTACGAAAAACGGGAAAGAAAATAGTGGTTGTCTGGTCCTTTGTTTTTTTAGCTTTGGTGTTCTTATGTATATCCTTCCTCGGAAAATTTAATGCTCCACCAGAATTTCAGATCTATGCCCTTGTAATTTTAGTTGCAGTTCCCCTGGCTTCTCTCAATATACTTCCTATTGCAATATTGGCAGACATCATAGAGAAAGACAGCAGGACGACCGGAGAAAACAAAGAGGCCATCTATTTTGCAGTAAGGTATTTCTTTGTGAAAATAGCGCAAACTGTTGGTATAGCATTTTTTGCAATTTTCCTTATCTACGGTAAAGATGTCGGTAATGATCTTGGAGTTCGGTTGAATGGAGTTTTAGGATTTGTTCTTTGCATAATTGCATCAGTTGTGTTTTTAAGATACAAAGATGAAACGAATGTGAAGAATGTCGGGTAATCAGGCAAAATGACGCTTTTTCATTTTGGCTATTCTTTACTTATTTTGATTTTATACAATTTATCCGGAGATTGAGGGTAGGACATTAATTTGCTTTCAACAGGAAACGGATAATAGATCGCACATAAAGTATTATTCACGCTGTACAAATGCCGGTGCATTTCCTTTGGCAATCCTTCTAATATGCCCAGCAGCACCTCCCACCTGGTGGTTTCTGTGCCAAAGCCATAATCATGCCACACAATAACACTGTTTTTGTTTTTCATAATCTGTACCGCGATTTTTGTGTCGTTCACCACACTTTTATACTTATGATCACCATCCACAAAAATTAAATCAAATTTATTTTTGTAAGGAGAAAAATCGTAAGTAAAAGTATTTCCCCATAGCTGAGTTATGTTATCAGCTCTGTTGCAAAGCACTCCCTGTAAATTTGCGTATTCTTCAGAAAAGCCCAGGCTTAACAGTTCCTCTTTACTTAAGTTTAAAGTAAATACCTTATTAGCGTACTTTGCCATACTCAGAGCGCTCTCACCACGCCAGGTTCCAATTTCAAAACAATCGGGACGGTTTAGTTTTTTGCTGAGTGCTTTTAAAAGTAAATAATCAGTCACAATGCTGCCGCCGTCCAGGAAGCTGTATTGATCCAGGGTGTCTTCCAGTTGCAAAAACTCATCGAAGTTTATTTTTTTTAAACCTGTTTCAATACCGTATTTACGTGTAACAAGCGTGTGATAATTTTCATCATACTCAACGATTAAATTTATTAAGCTTGGTTGTTTCAGAAGTAAACCTATCGCTTTAATTAATTTTTTAAACTTATTCATGAACTACCCTGCTTTGTTTTATAAAGGAATAAACTGCCACCAAAAATACAAGAAAATAACTGCCTGAGTACATGATTGCTGCTGAGTAAAGGTTCAGCAATTCTTTATTTAACGCAAATAAAATTGTAAATAACAAAGTTCCCACGAATCCTGTGAGCGTAAAGAATAGATTTATTTTAAAGTTTGCCTTGCTGGAGAAAAAATGACCAATGATGAGGTGTACACTATTAAAGATCACTCCTGGAAACGCGTATTTCATAATGTTGCCCACTTCCGAAAAATCATCGCCAAAAAAGAACACGTAAAAACCTGCTGGAATAAACAGTATCAGCACATAACCGAATAATAGCACCGCCAGGTTTATTTTAATATAACTTTTGGTTAAGCTCACCTGCTGTTTTAAATCGTCAATGCTCGATAATTTACTGAACAAATAAGTGCAAAGACTGTTGGCTACAATCAGCGCGGATTCGGCAACAGATATCGCGTTTGAAAACACGCCCAGTATAAAAAACGGGAGTATAAAGTACAACAGGCGTTGTGTTACGAAACCGCCAAAGTGCGAGGCAATGGCGATTAATGAGTGACGCGATATTTCATTATACTTCAGTTCTTCCAGGTTCGCGTCTTTTTTGGCCTGAATGATAAAGTATAATATGCCAATTAAAAAAGATACGGCATAGCTGATCGCGAAAGAAAACATAAAAACACTGAAACTAAGACTGTTTTTATACAGCATTAAGATAATCAGCATCACAAAGGGCTGTGAAAAATTAATAAGGTTATATATGTGGATAGCCTGCTTTGACAGGCAATAATAACCAATAAAGGAGGTGAGTGAGGCAAAGGCGCATACCAAAAACGTAAGCGACAATAATCTTAGCTCGTGAGTTGTATTGATCGCGTAGGTGGCGGTAATTAGCGAGAGTATGGTGATGATGGCCAGGTTAAATAAGAATAGTTTAACCACCCTTTTGTTTTGAGCCATTTTTACTATAACTGCCCCGCCGCCTATTTCACTGGCTATTTGCGCAACGCTGGCCAGGGCGGCTATTTGAGTGCATAAACCCTTAAACTCGGCACCACCGCTCCGGGAAAGTAACACAATTGTACCAAAATTAATGCCCGCTATCGATA
>JAEUTM010000211.1 GCA_016788025.1 Bacteroidia bacterium | reverse complement strand
ATTGCCTCGCAACATACCGTTTATACCGGTACAGGGGATCTCGCAGACATGCAAAGAGCTAAAAACGGTAAGATTTACATCGTCGAAGCATTTGCGTCGGCTTTAAATGTTATCGATGCCCCTGATATGGCTGGTTCGGCCTGCAACTATGTTCAAGGTGGGCAATCTATTGCCCCCAAAAGCACGTTATGGTCCCTTCCAGAATTTGTAAGCAGCTCAGTCGCACCTATTGTTCCGGTTACTTATACGGTAAGTTGTGGTAATGCCTCCTTTACATCTTATCATCCATCTCAAAATGTTTTTTGTCAGAGCAGTTCTTATTCTCTTACCAATGTGCTATGGCTATTTGGCGACGCTGCGGCATCGGGATCACTAAATGCTTCAACGGCTTTAAATCCCGTTCATCATTTTTCATCAAACGGTACTTACTCTGTACAGATGATTTCATATTATACCTGCGGTGGAGGAACGGATACTCTGAAACTGAATGTAACTATAACTGATATTCCACCGCTAACGGTGTTAGGTAATACCAACATTTGCATTGGTGAAAACCGTACTTATACCGCGTCAGGTGCAGATAGCTATAGTTGGAGCAGCGGCGCTACAACACAATCCGTTTTGCTAAATCCAACGGTAAACTCGGTTTACACAGTATCAGGCACTTCGACCTTAACGGGTTGTAGCACCAGCAAAACACTTACCATAAATGTTGCAGAATGCACTAGCGTTGAAAAGACAAATAAAGTAAATAGTCTGAAAATCTATCCTAACCCGTTTAATTCAAACCTAACACTTGAGACCGAAAATTCAGTGCTACTACAATTTATCAATCAACTTGGGGAAACGGTTATAGAGTGTTCCTTTGACCCAGGAAAACATTCTGTCGACCTGAGCAATTTTAATGCAGGAATTTACACTCTAAAATACACGGACAAAACAGGCACAAGAGGCAGGCTACTGGTAAAGTTTGATTAATGGTTAGCACTTTGTTGCGCTTCTTTTTAAACCTATCCATATTAAACTTATTTTTGCCGCTGTGCTTACCATTCAAAACACCGAACATTTCAGGATAGAGTCGCCCACAATTGTAACGATTGGCACCTTTGACGGCGTACATATCGGGCATCAAAAAATTTTAAAGCGCTTGTTGGAAATCAAAGAGAATACCGGTTTTAAAACGGTCGTCCTCACCTTTGAACCACATCCGCGTAAGGTGCTGTTTCCCGAACAAAAAGATCTGAAGTTGATAAGTCTTGTTGATGAAAAACTGGAACTCCTGGAAAAATATGGAGTTGATGTTGCAGTTGTTTATCCTTTCAGCAAAGAATTTTCGCAACTCGACTCAGATCTTTACATAAGGAACATTTTACTGAAACATTTGCAGGTAAAGCACCTGGTAATAGGTTACGACCATAAATTCGGAAAGAACAGGAGCGGGGACATCAATACGCTTAAGGCCTTTGCCCCACAGGGTGGCTTTCTTCTTGAAGAAATTCCACCACAGGATATTGATTCTATTGCCATAAGCAGCAGCAAGATCCGAAAAGCACTTGAGGAGGGAGATATCAAACTGGCAACAGAGTTTCTGGGACATAAATTTACCCTTGAAGGTATTGTAGTTAAGGGAAAACAATTGGGTAGAACCCTGGGGTACCCAACGGCAAATATCAATGTAGCTGATCCGGATAAGTTAATTCCTAAAATTGGCGTTTATTTAGTAGAAGTGACTGTTGGATCTTTCAACGGACATGGGATGATGAGCATAGGTTTAAATCCAACTACAGACTTTGACAACACCATTAAACTGGAAGTAAACCTTTTTAATTTTAACGAAGACATTTATGATAAAACCATAAAATTAAAATTTGTAAAGCGTTTACGCGACGAAAAAAAATTCGCTAATTTAACTGAATTAAAATCAGCGCTGGATCATGACAAGGAAACCTGCCTGCAGCTGATTGGTAAAACACTATGAAAAGGTACTTACTGATATTTGCCAGCCTGTTCACTGTTTCATTTTTTTATTCCCAGGAGTTACTTGATTCGGTGGCCTTGGCCACCTACCAGGAGTATACCGATCTTAAAGAAGCCCTCGAAAATCCGGACAATGTTATAAAAATAAGCCTGCGTAAAAAGAAGTATAAGGACTTTCCTATGGACGTACTCAAACTGAAAAACCTTCAGTACCTGGATTTGAGTAAAAATGAAATAAAAGAACTTCCCGATTCTATCGTCACCTTAAAAAATTTACAGTACCTGATTGTTAGCAGAACAGGACTCGAACGACTGCCAAAAAATATCGGGGCGCTGAAAAACCTTGTGCATCTGAATGTAAATCAAAACGAGATTTCTGTTATTCCCTACAGTTTTGGCGAACTCGAAAAACTTGAAGTGGCTGACCTCTGGAGTAACAATCTTGAGTATTTCCCGGAATCTATGTCCAAACTTCAAAGACTAAAAATGATGGATTTACGGAATATCCTGATCCCGCAGACTAATCAGGACCAGATCCAGGCGATGTTACCCAATACGACCATCTTTTTCAGCCCTCCCTGTAACTGTAGCTGGTAAGTCTGTATTTATTCCAAACGGGATTAATCTTTTAAGGTCAAAAAACTGACTTTTGTCGACGATTTATAGCATTTAAACAGTCTGCTTTTAATAAGTTTCCCTCTCTTAATCGTTTTAGCCTCATTTTAATTCCAAATTTTATAGGCACAACTTATACCATTAACATGGCTAAAACAAACCGTTATTTTTTAGCAGCGCTCTTCCTGGTGCTGGTAAGCAGTTTCACTAAGGCTCAATCCAAACAGACCCTGGAAGATCAGGGTTACGACGCCCTTAACAGCCACCAGTATGTAAAAGCATACGAGATCTTCGATAAACTTCATTCTCGTTATCCGAAGGAGATTGATTACCAGTTTAAATTGGGTATTTGTTGTTTAAATTATGCTGAAAAGAAGGATCGGGCTATCGAAATCTTTAAGGACATGAAAACCAAATATAAAACTCTTGAGGTGGAAGTTTATTTAGGCAAGGCATATCACAGGAATTATAAGTTTGACGAGGGAATCAAAACTCTTGAACCATTGGTTGAGATCCTCACAAAAAGTACAAGGAAAGAAGACAAAGCCCTACTTGATGATGTGACTTTAACCATAAACAACTGTAAAAGCGGTTTGTATTTAATGCAGAATAAAGTATTTGCGGACATTCAAAATATCGGGGCTCCTATTAACTCTAACGAACTTGAAGGTGTGCCAATTATTACTGCCGACGAATCTGAAATGATCTTTACGTATGTTGGTTTCAAAAGCATGGGAGGTAAACTCAACGAATCACTTCAATCTGACCCGGTTAACGGACTGTTCCGTTCTGATATTTACAAAGCAACCCGTGATGCCACCGGAACAAAATGGAACAAGCCGGAACCTATGAAAACTCTGAATACACTGGGTGAAGATGCGGCCATTGCTATGTCTCCAAGTGGTCAGACTTTATTTACGTTTTTAAGTTCCAATACCAACCCAGGTGATATTATGGTGAGTAAACTTGTGGGCAATGAATTTACCGCGCCAGTAGCTTTGAACGGCAATATTAATACCGTTGATTATTGGGAAGGATCCTGCTCTATTTCGGCAGATGGGAAGTTCCTGTATTTCGCCAGCGAACGTCCCGAAGGCTTGGGTGGACGGGATATCTGGGTGAGTGAAAACATCGATGGCGACTGGGGTCCGGCAGTAAATTGCGGCCCTAATATTAATACACAATATGATGAGGATGCTCCTTTTATACATCCCGATGGAATTACACTTTTCTTCAGTTCAAAAGGACATCAGAGCATTGGAGGTTACGACATTATGTTCTCTATTAAAGAGGGAAACGAGTGGACAAAACCGAAGAGCATGGGTATTCCTTTGAACACAACCGAAGATGACAGTTATTATGTAATCAATTCAAAAGGCGATAAAGGATATTTCAGTAGTACCAGAACCGATCGCGGAGGAATGGGAGAACAAGATATATATATGGTTACACCGGGTATCCTTGGAGAAAAACCAGTTGTAGCCCTCATTAAAGGTACGGTATATGGTGATGATCGCCCGGTTGAAGGAAAAATTGAAGTTGTAAAAATTGCTCAAAAAGAAAACATTGGTCCTTTTACTTCAAATAATAAAACAGGAAAATACCTGATGGCGCTGAGCCCGGGTTTTGTTTATAGGATTAAAGTAAGTGCCGAAGGGTATGATTCGATTGAAGAAGATCTTGATATTGAAAGTCTGAGTGGTTACATGGAACAGAGCAAGGATTTTTATCTCTATACTCAAGCATATGCCGCCGCTTCAAGCCCTCCGAAACAATCAGGAGTAAAAACGGTTATGACTGTTCAACCTCCTCCGCCAAAAGCAAAAGAGGTGAAACAACCCGATGTAGCAACAACGACTCCGGAAACTCCTAAAGAAGAAGCAAAAGCACCGGAAAGTACTTCAAATACTGAAACACCAGCGGTTGCAGAAACAAAAAACACCAGCGGCGAGACGACAAAAAGTAACGTAACAGAAAACGACACTCCGGCTGAAGAACCTTCGATCGCAGCTACAGAAAGCAAGCCTGAAAAGAAAAATGATAAACGCAAGAACAGTAACACTAACGAGAAGAGCAACTCTTCATCAGGCATGCCTTGTGGAGGTGCAGTACCTGATTTGGGCCCTGTGAAAGGTAAAAGTCTGAATGACTATTCAAACTACCGTAAACTAATGGAGTTAGCTGGAAGTTATTGTGCCAGCAATGTTGTATTTAAAGTACAGGTAGGGGCCTATCGTAATCCAGGTAATTTTAACACCTCGGCACTTAGTAGTCTCGGCAAGGTGGAGTCAGACAGTTATCCGGATGGCATTACACGTTTCACTCAAAAACAATTTAACACGCTAAAAGAAGCAGAAGCGCACAGACAAAAAGCTATTTCAAAAGGCCAGAAAGACGCATGGATTGTGGCCTTTGTGGACGGCAAACGTTATACTCTTGAAGACTTCATTATGATTGATTTCGCTTCAGGTCCGGCTAATTAAGGATGCTTTGTTCTCTGAAAAGCCCTTCGTGAAGATTTCGTGAAGGGCTTTTCTTATTTAGTTAGTTGGTGTAGAAGTTCTCCTATTTTTTTATATTTTAGGAGGACACAACTAGGTTTTACTTGAAAACCAATTCCCTATACTTTTTGGTTGTAGGCTTGATGCTTTATCTTGCCGACGTTCGTGCACAAAATCAATGTGCCCAATGGTATTTCGGGCAAAATGGCGGGCTCAATTTTCTTACGAATCCCCCTACTTCACAAACTGGATCTTTGATAACCCAGGAAGGTTGCGCCAGCGTTGCAAATGCAGCCGGCAGTTTGCTCTTTTATACGGATGGCATAACCATTTACGATGCTACGCATGCAACCATGGCTAATGGTTCAGGGCTCTGGGGACATTCTTCATCTACCCAAGCTGCCGTTATTGTAAAACAACCCGGTAATTCGAATATTTACTTCGTGTTTACGACAGACGCCCAGGGCTTTTCTAATGGTCTTTGTTATAGTGTTGTTGATATGAACCTTGCTGCCGGCCTGGGATCTGTGACTATAAAAAATGTACAACTGACTACTCCGGTAAGTGAGAAACTTGCATCCGTGAGGCATTGTAATGGTGTTGATATTTGGGCGGTGGCCCATGATTATAATAGCAATGTTTTTCGTGCGTACCTGGTAACGTCTACAGGCGTTAATACTACTGCTGTAACTTCTACCGTGGGCAGCAATGCAAGTATTGCAGGTGCCATGAAATTTTCGCCCAACGGTCAAAAACTGGGAATGGCAATCTATCCTTCATCCTATGAGTTATTTGACTTTGACGCATCTACAGGAATTGTTTCTAATGTGATATCACTGACAGGCATGGGCGGTTATGGCTGTGAGTTTTCTCCCGATGGAACTAAGCTCTATGGTTCTACCCCTGGAAAAATAGGGCAATGGGATATTTGCGCAGGGTCTGCCACTGCCATCGCCGCTTCCTTTTATTCCGTAACTGCCTCTTCCAATTGGGGTTTGCAATTGGGGCAAGATGGATACATTTATGTTTCGCGTCTCCAAACCAGCTCCCTTGGAATTATTTACAGTCCAAATTCATTAGGCAGCGCGATGAATTATACAGATGCTGCCTTGTCCATTTCACCAAACCAATGTAGACTGGGACTCCCTAATTTCTTTTCAAGTTATTTTAAAACTCCCCCGACCCCTTTTACCACAAGTGTTAACCCAAACTTCGGTTGTTATACTGCTTCCTTCTCCACGTCTTATAATCCGTCGGTTACAACGGTGGGATGTGTTTCAAGCGGATATTCCTTAACAGGTCTGCAATGGAATTTTGGCGACCCGCCCTCAGGAGCGAATAACGTGAGCAATTTACAAAACCCTACGCATTCATTTTCGGGAATGGGTACTTATACTGTCAGTTTAATTCTTTATTACAGTTGCGGTGGAGGTACTGATACCATAAAACAACCTGTTGTAATTAATCTGCCTTGTATTTCTGTAAACAGCACTTCCATCACCTGCGCCAGTCTTGGTTCTGCAACGGTGCAAGCCCTGGGTAGTCCTGGTCCATTTTCTTATACATGGATGCCGACCGGACAAACAAATCCTGTTGCGACTGGACTCAGCCCGGGAGCCTATACAATAACGGTGCATGACCTCAGCAACAACTTCACTTACACCGCCCAGACAGTTTTTACTTCTCTGATTCCGTTAACGGGGAACATAAACATGACTAGCTCGGTTTCCTGTAATGGCGCTGCCACCGGAACGGGGAATATTACCAACATTGCTGGCGGTTCGGGTAATCAAACGTATTTATGGACTAACGGTTCTGTCACTTACACCACAAACAATGTCAATTCTTTAAGTGCAGGGATCTGGACCACCCAGGCAAAAGACCTGTTAACAGGGTGCCAGTTTAGCCTGGTTTCGCTCGTTACCCAGCCACCAGCTATGAACCTTGTGCTGAGCAGTAATACACCCACGGCTTGTGCCGGGAGAAGTATTACTCTGAGTGGATTAAACTCTGGTGGAACACCTTCTTTAGTGGGAGCCGGTTATACCTATACCTGGTCTGGAGGCCCGGTATCAAACACCCAAACAGTGAGTAATGCCTTTGCCGGAACTTATGTATACACCCTTACCAGCAAAGACAGTTTAAATTGTCAGACCTCAAAAACCATCGCTGTTGATTTTGTTCCTAATCCAACCGTCTCGGTAAGCAACGTTTCCATTTGCCCTTTGCAGGTTGGAACCCTTTATGGTTTTGGTGGAACTTCCTATACCTGGACTTCACCTACACTCAGTGCAACGGGCAGCTCCTTTAACGA
>JAEUTM010000206.1 GCA_016788025.1 Bacteroidia bacterium | reverse complement strand
GACCTAAAATCCTTTGAGGGCAGACCTATTGGCATGGCGACATTTGATGGTTACGACATCGGCGCCAGGGTTTCTCTTTACTATAGTTGTGTTATTGTTTTCTTTTCGGTTTTCCTAATTGTTAGTTTACTCGGCTATTTTATTCAGAAGAAAAATAGCTTCCTGCTAAAATCCGCTGAAATAAGGATTCTCAATTACAGTTCCCTGGCCGGTATCACGCTACTTATTTTTGGAATTTTTGACCTTCGGATTTTCGAAACGCTGGAAATTCTGTATTTCGTTCAGAAATTTATGGTTTTCGCTTTGATCTTAAAGATCTTCTTTCGCAACACCTCACTGAACATTTATCACTATATTACCATCGTATGTGTTTCTACCGGCCTCTATTTTTTTATTGTTGACCTCAATAACCTTCTCGGTTACGCGCAGAACCCAGACCTTTACATTGTAACATTCATTATCGCCTGCTGCGCACTTATTCTGTTGCAGGTTTTAATGAGTGCGGGGAAAATTGGCCCAACCAAAATTGCCCGGGTTTCCTACGTTCTTGTCCCTTTGGCCCTGCTCCCTTTTTTTACCGTTTTAAAAGACGAGCTGTTTTTTATATTCCGGGCAAATGGTTTTTCCCTAAACAATCAGATATCCATTTATATCTCTCTGATCCTCGTATTGGTTTTGTTTGTCTACCGGCGCTCGAAGAAAAAAATTGTCCCCAACATAAAGGATAGTCTTGCCCTTGGTTACTTTCCAACATTAATATTCTCCCTGGTAACATACACACTCTATTCATATTACGCTGAATACTACGACGAGTTATTTGAGTCGGGAAATGTATATCTGCCGTTGATGGAAAATAAATTGTTTGGCCTTGTTCCTACGCTGGAAAAGCTGAATACCCATCTTCTTTCCGACTATTTTCTTAACGCAATATACGCCTCGCTTAACGGGCTTAATATGCATGAAATTGTGTTGTACGAGTTCTTCATTTTAACTTTTTCTTACCTTCTGTTTTACTATGTGATTTATTATGTCACTAAAAATGAATTCCTGGCTTTCTTCTTTATGTTCTTTTTTCCATATGCAGAAATTCTTGCGCCGGCAGGTTTTTTTATGGGCGTTCTGGGGATTTTTGCTCTGCAAAAAGTCTGCTTGAACAAGGCTAGTTTAAAAAACTATCTTGTGTTTGTACTGATTTTATTTGTGCTTATTATTTGGCGAATTGATCTTGCTTTTACCTGTATAGTAGCGGTGCCGCTGACACTGCTGTATTTTCACCTCCGCGAAAAAACATTTTCCATCAACTGGCGTTATCTTATTACATCTTTATGCATTGTTTTTTGTAGCGCCCTGCTGGTAGTGGCGGCTTTATCTCTTTATCGTTCGGTTAACTTTTTTTCCAAAATTTCCTACTTCATACACTATTGTATGTCTGCGCAGTCTTACGGCCTGAAGATGATGGGCTGGAGCACAACACCTACCTACAAAATGCAATACTACGTGTTTCCTGCCCTTGCAGCTCTGGTTAGTGTTTTTCTTGTTATTAGGTATGAGGGGCTTACAAAGCGTTATAAGCTCGCGTACATAACCATGATTTACATTTGCATTTTTTACTTTGTAAGTTTTAACCGTGGAATCATCCGGCACAGTTTGCTTGAATGGATGGACTCATTTACATCCACATTTATTTATATCATTCTTCCCGGCTCGCTCTATTTTGCTCTCCGCAGCCAGAGTCAGGCTTTAAAATTTATTCTATTCGTGTCGATCATTTTTGTTATAGGAAGTAATTACAGGCTCCCTGAACCCAAAGCCGTAAAAGCCACTTCAGAACTCCTGATTGAAAAACTAAAATCAACAAAAAACATAAATCTTGCTACTGTAAAGAGTAGGGTGCTTAAAGCTGCAGAAGGAGGTAAGGTTGAGCGCGACGAATTTGTTTCGTTCATAAAGAACAATACAGGTAAAGACGAGACTTTTATAGACTTTTCAAATCGTCCGATGTATCATTTCTTTACTCAAAAAGAAACACCGGCCTGGTTTTATCAAAATCCGTTGTGTATCCGTGACGATTTTCTCCAGGAGAGGTTTATTGAAGATCTGTCGCAGTACAAAACACCTTACCTGGTATTTAACGG
>JAEUTM010000204.1 GCA_016788025.1 Bacteroidia bacterium | reverse complement strand
TATTTTGTTCCATAATGCGAAGGCAGTAAAAACGTCGGGTTTTAGGGATTTTATATGACTTTATGGCTCTGAAAAAGCAAAAATTATGTCGAAATAGCAGTTAGCGCGCCCTCATTACCACGTACTTTTCATCAACCGGTAAATTTGCCTTGCAATAGGCCAGTTTTTGATGAATTTCTGTGGGATAATTTTCACACTCTACGAAGCCAAGTTTAGAGAAGAAATCTGGCAATGTGGAGACCAGATAAAGCGGGCAGTTGGCTGTTTCTTTGATCGTTTTTACAAGCTCAGTGGCGATGCCTTTAAACCTAAATTGCTCGAGAACCCCAAGTGTGCAAAGTTCAGCAAAATCCCGGTATTTTTTCAGCCTCACGAAACCCATGAGTTTACCTTCTTCTTCCACCACCATAAATTGCTCCGGACTCATTTGCCGGTCATCTAGGTCGAGTTCTTTTACAGAAAGTTCCACCGATTTAAATTGATGCGCTTTGCAGACTTTAACGTGAAAATGAGGGTAAATAGACGATTGATTCATTTTTTAAGAAGGGAATCAAAGGGTACACGATTCAAAATGGAACGCCCCAAGGTAATTTCGTCTGCATATTCCAATTCATCTCCAACGGCAATGCCTCTTGCAATGGCACTGAGTTTAATGTTGTATGGGGCTATTTTTCTGAAAATATAAAAGGACGTGGTTTCACCTTCCATGGTAGCGTTGAGAGCCAGGATAATTTCTTTTACTTTACCACTGTCGAGTTTTAAAACCAGTGTTTCTATGTTAAGGCCGGAAGGTGTAATGCCCTCCAGTGGGGAGATCAATCCACCAAGCACATGATAGTGGCCCTTGTATAATCCTGTGTTTTCGATCGCAAGAATATCCCTGTAATCCTGTACGATACAAACCGTGCTTTCGTCCCTGGAAGGGTTAAGGCAAATGTCGCAGACTTCCTGCTCGGCGATGGTGTGACATTTACTGCAGAAACGTAAATCTGTTTTTAATTGGGAAACTAATTTACTTAACTGATCAACCTGTAGCTTATCCTGTTTAATAACATGAAGTACATAACGCAGGGCTGTTTTTTTTCCGACGCCGGGAAGTTGTGAGAAAGCATCTACTGCCTGTTCTATTATTTTAGAGCTAAATTCCAAGACTACGAAGATAACAAATCGCAGTGAACAATGCGGTTTAAAGCTACTCCGGCTTTAAGATTTTTAAAAAATTATCTTAAAAACGCCTAGGGGTTGTTTTTCGGGAACCTGTAAAAAAGGCTTAACCCAAATACAGGATTGATATGAAGTTGAGGATAGTTTCAAAAATAGTTGAGTCCCTTAAAACTAAAATTAAAGGTGAATTCTTGCCACTTATCGAAGATATCTTAAAAAAATTTTAGTATTTAAATTCGTTATCGAGATTATTTCCTGATAAAATCACCAAGGGTTTTTAAGTAAACGTCAAAGCCAATTTTTTCAGGTACTTCACCATGGTCCGCTCCGGCTACCATATAGCTTGCTTTATAAGAACCTTTATAATTATCATAAACTACCTGACCATGGGTTTTATAATTCAGAAAATTGTCATTTGTTCCGTGAATCCATAAGAATGGTTGTTCTACTTTTTTGATTTCTTCAGCATTGTCAATTTTAATACTGGTAAAATATTCCGCCGGCATATTCAATTGTGAAGCGTCCTGCACCATAATGGCAGAGCTGCCGAATGGCGCCTCCAGGATAAGTTTTGCCGGTTTCAGCGACCGAACATTAGCAGTTAACTCACAGGAGGGAGCGCTGCCGAGACTAAATCCATAAATGATTAAACGATTATCCGTTAATCCATGGTCTTTAAGCCATTTCATACAGGCATCAACGTCTGCATACATTCCATCTTCGCTTGGTTTGCCAGAACTCAAACCGTAACCTCGATAGTCCATCATCATCACTCCATAATTGTGTTTTCCATTGGTATGCGCCAAAAGTTTAGCTCTTTGCCAGTAAAAATCCATATGCCACTTGTTGCCGTGGCAGTATAGGATCACTGTGTCAGTTCCAATTCTGCTTATTTCTCCAATATAAAGTGCTTTGATATTAACGGGAGACGACTCCTGATCGGTTTGGGAAAGCAGATCCAGAAGATGTATTTTGTCACCCGTGATTTTGTAAGTTTCGTCAAGAATAAAATCCTGCTCACCGGTGTAATCGTCGAATTTGTACTCAGTTATTTTATTGTCGTTGTTAAACAAGTTTGAATCCAGCTTCATGCATGAGACCAGTAAAAACGGTAAGCAGATATAAATCCATTTTTTCATTTCAGAATTTTCTGGTGACTGAATAATAGATGCCAAAACTTCCTTTATGCGACGCTCCCACATAATCCACAACTCCCGGCAAATTCGGAATGCCAATGCCAAGATATTTTAATTCGAACTGATGTTGCCATTTTGTTCTTACACGGGTGAAGCCAATATGAACGTTGGGGATGAGGTGCCTTTGCTGAGGTTCTTCATGGGCCCTGGTGGAAGAAAACTCGAACCAGCTATTAAGACCGGCATATAAATAAGATGGTTTTTCTTTAATATGCAGATATCCATTCAGGTCCAAAGAAGGCCAGAGACGAAATCCCGTTTTATTTCTGACGCTGTAAGCAAGTTGAAGGGCAGGGGAAGCGGTTATTCCGAACGCATTTTCCTTTTTAAACAGATTAAAAGTTGTGCCGAGATCCAGCTGAGAATTTCCAAAAAGCGCACTGGTGGTGTGAAGATTTCCATAGAGCGTGAGATTTTCGTTGATACCCTGAGCATAACCCAAAGTTGAGAAAGGAATAGGAATCGGAGCTCCGGAAAATTTTATAAGAGGTCCGCCAAATGTAAATGAAGCTGCTTTTTGATTTTTTTCAAGAGGTTTTACATAGCGTGATGGCGCGCAAGCATAGAAAAGGAAAATAAAAGACAAAAATTTGAGCAATTTCATCTAATTAACAAGGTACAAAAAAATATGCTTTGGATTTAGTGTTTTCGGGAGTAGGTTTATCCACCTGAAAATTGTTTAGAACTATTCTCAAAAATCAATGCTTTTCTAAGCTATTTCCTAAAATTTGCAGGATCATATGTCGCCAGTTTTATTATTCACGGTTGTTATTTCCTACTTTCTGATCCTCCTTACCGTAGCATGGATCACTGGAAGAAATTCGACCAATGAGTCTTTTTTCATCGGTAACAAAAACAGCAACTGGATGCTGGTTGCTTTTGGGATGATCGGCACCAGTCTCAGCGGAGTAACATTTGTGAGTGTGCCAGGAGGAGTGACAACAGGAAATTTTTTCTATTTCCAGATTGTGCTGGGGTATTTACTTGGTTATTTAGTTGTGGCGTTCGTATTAATTCCTTTGTATTATAAGCTTAATTTAACCTCCATTTACACTTATCTCGAAAAGCGTTTTGGTGATCAGGCACATAAAGCGGGAGCATTCTTTTTTATCGTTTCAAGATTGGTGGGTGCAACAGCAAGATTATACCTTGTTATCAGCATCTTGCAAATTTTCATATTTGATAAACTTGGAATTTCCTTCGAAGTAACGGCTATCGTTATACTCGCTCTTATTTTACTTTATACTTTTGAAGGAGGAGTGAAAACTATTATTTACACCGACACTTTACAAACAACTGGAATGCTGGTAGGGCTGGTTGTGTGTATCTATGTTATTGTTAAAGCCATGAATCTTGAATTTGGTCAGGCATTAAGCATTATGACCGAGAGGGGTTACACAAAAATGTTTAACATGGATGTGAAGTCCGGTTCTTATTTTTTTAAACATATTATTGGCGGTATGTTCATTGCCATTGCCATGACAGGTTTGGACCAGGAAATGATGCAAAAAAACATCAGCGTTAAGACAATTAAGGATTCTCAGAAAAACATCCTCAGTTTCACAGCCGTGCTGATGCTGGTTAACTTTTTATTTCTGTTTCTTGGCGGAATATTAAGGCTTTATGCTGAAGAAAAGGGAATTGGTGTGGCGCCGGATGATCTATTTCCGACCATTGCACTAAGTGATACGTTCAGTGGTGTTATAGGGATCATTTTTATTCTCGCTTTAATTTCGGCGCTTTTTCCGAGTGTAGACGGTGCTATCACTTCCCTTACTTCCAGCTTTTGTATAGACATACTTGGAATGAACCGAAAAGAAGGAACAGAAAAAGAGAAAAGGAAAACCCGTTTAAAGGTACACTTTACATTTGCTGTCTTATTCTTCATAATGATTCTGATTTTTAAATTTATCAATGACAAATTGATTATAGATTTTATATTAAAGTTTGCGAGTATTACCTACGGCCCACTGCTGGGACTTTTTTCTTTC
>JAEUTM010000197.1 GCA_016788025.1 Bacteroidia bacterium | reverse complement strand
AAATCGATTTATCAATATTTTTTTTCGAAAGAGCGATGCCAACCGCCGAAAAATAATCATTTGGGGAAAAAGACGTGCTGATAAATTTTGCACCACCAACAACAGCTGCATCTTTTGGATAGCGGTTGCCAAAAACATAATCAACAGCATCATATTGTTTCTCATTTCCAGCTATATTATAATAGACTGTTGAAATCACCAATTTGTAAACAGCAGAGTTACTAAACTCATTACCCCACTTTGGCGGAAAATGCACTACACCCGGCCTGGAATTGTAATCTACGAAATAGTCTTCCTTTAATTGATCATCCGGAGGGTAATTAGGATAATGCGGTAAGCGTAAATCGCCATAAGGTAAATTATCAGTGTACACCTTGTTAACCGGACTAGCCGTTGCAGTAAAGACATTGCCTGTATGTTTATTCAAAACCGTAAGCGTATAAACCGGAACTATCACAACATTTGTACTGCTGCTGTTGCTATAAATAGTTATAGCACTGGGAATTACTGAATTGGTCTGATAAACCCTTTGACTTGTACTGAAGGCGCCGGGAGCTGTCTCTAAAACTGCTTCGGTAAATGTGATCGTTCCACTAACCGTCTTGCCAAATTCCGACACTTTATATTTCATAGTAACGGAAAGCTCATCCGGGGCGTAGTTTACTGAATCAGAAACCTTGGCCATTACATTCGCGTCTCCTTCTCCCAGAAAAACCTTATTAATTCTGATTGTTTGTACGTTTTCGTAGGGATTCAATACAGCATAAATACTCGGGATTTCTTTATAGGGTGCATTCAGATCGACGTCGTTTTTACATCCTGCAAATACAAGCACTAAAGCAACCAGACCAAAGAAATAGTTCAGAAGTTTCATAAAAAGTAAAACAATCCTTCAAAGATAAAGGAATTTTTTGCCCGCTAAAGGGCTTTTAACTTTAAATGGAGGTTTTTATATAAAGTGCCAAAACCAGGGTATAAGTGGTCAGAAAAGCTGCGTTCATGGAACACGCTTACAAAATTCCCACCCACAGATTTAATTTCTTCAGCAAACCTAAGCATAGATTCGAAGGCTTTCTCTGAAGAAATGTTTTTGTAAACGGTAAAAACACCATCCATTGTGCAAAATGGAACAAACAACAAATCACCTGATTTTTCATTATCAAAATCGTAGAAATAAAAAGGCAATGTGGTTCCTGCGCGCAAGCCTTGTTCAGAAGCAAAACCCATGGAAAAATCAACTTCTATACCATTGTCTATCAGTTCGCGGGGCGTTGTACGAATATTAAATCTTAAAAAATGCTGACGGGAAAAAGAAATCGTCTTGTTACTTTTCGAGCGTATTTTGTTGAGTTCTTGTTTCAGAATTTCCGGTGCCACAGATGCGTCATAAGAAGGATGAATTCCAATGGCTGCGTGGTTTTTTATTACCTTTTCAAAAACTTCTTCAAATGCCGGCGAATCCGGATCAACCGTCCTGTCGTATTTTGTACCCGTCCGGTATAGAAAAAAATAGATGAGGGGAATTTTTTGCTCAAAACAAAAATCTGAGACTGTTTCATAAACATCAAAAGGATCTTGTTTTTTTCCACTGAGTACCGCAGTCCGCTCCTTCAGATTTTTAAGATCACCCTTAATCACATCCTTAACACAAGCTCCCACAATTCTCAAAAATCCTTTGGCCCGGTAGGCAAACAAATTATCCACATCAATGGTACTCATTACCTTAAAAATCCTTTCCGGGAGCTGTTTCCCAGCGGTTTGAGGTTTTAACTTTTCAGCTAATTCGTTCAACCACATTTCAAGAATACATTTCTGGTGAAAATTATTCTGGTAAAAAAGACCCTGGGCTGCTTCAAATCTGCCATGTTGATCTTTTACATGTTCTTGCCACTCTTCGTACCTGGAAATACAATAGAATACTGCTGAAAATAAGTCAAAATGAAGCGTGGTTGCATTAGATTCGACCGAAGGGAAAAGATAAATCATGTTCCCTTGAAAAAAGGCTTGTGGCTTTTCCTTTCTTAAAGTCTTTTCTTCAAGAAGTCCGTTTGGTATAATTTGTAGAGAGTTCTGAAAAAGTTTTGTGGAATAATTTATCTTAATTCCGGAAGCTTGTTCAAATTCAGATTCGTTGTTAACGATGGAATAGTTAACCTTAAGACCATGATTAAAAATAAACCTGCAGGCATAATCAAGCCTTTCGCTCTTTTCAGAAGCATATATCACAAACCGAAGAGCGTTGGCCGCCGGCTTTAGATTAAAAAAATCAATAAGACCTTGCCTGTTAAGCATCGCTTAAAGTTAGTTTTTTTTCTCAGGTATCATTAAATAAAAAAGCCACCTTCCAAAAGAAAGGTGGCTCAATTTTAAAAAGCGTAAGCTTAGTCAATGATGAGCTTAAAGTCGGCGAAACGCCCTTCGTTCTGGATCTTCACAAAATAAATTCCTTTCGAGTAACCCGACAGATTTATTACTTCGGTTGTATTAGGGCTGGACACCTTTTGAATCAAAGCTCCTGCAGAGTTCGTAATAATGATGTCTTTGTTTCCTTCGAAACCAAACTCTATATTAACAAGACCAGTACTTGGATTTGGAAACAAGCGAATACCTGACAATTTAATTTGCTCAGGGATTCCTGTACAAGGATCCGCCACGATAGTGAGAGTGGCTGTACTCTTGCAATTGTTAGCATCAGTGCCTTCAACGGTAATAATTGTATTTGTTGATACCATTATGGTCAGATCGTCAGTTGCAGATCCGGTAGACCACGAGTAAGTGCTGGCTCCTGAAACAGTAAAACTTCCTTCTGCAGAAGTACATACAGTTGCTGTTGCAGCCGGTGAAATACTAAGATTTGGCAATGGATTAGTAGTAACTGTAACAGTGACCATTGATGAACATCCTAAAGTATTTGTACCCGTAACAGTATATGAAGTGGTTGATGATGGATTCACAGTTTCAGTCGATGCAGGTGACCCCGAACTCCAGGAATATGTATTTGCACCCGAAGCGGTGAATGTCACTGCAGAAGATGCACACACTGTAGGAGACTGAGGGCTTACGCTTACAACAGGAACTGTATTCGTAGCTACGGAGACAACTTCGTCATCACTACAACCGTTAGCATCTGTTCCAGTGACCGTATATGATGTATTTGACGTTGGACTAACCACGTTTGTTGATGTTGGAGGTCCTCCTACCCATGCATATGTTGAAGCGCCTGTTGCTGTTAAGGTAGTGGATTGTCCCGCACATACGATAGTTGGCACTGCTGTTGCGCTAACAGTTGGTAATGCGTTTGCCACAATACTTATTGTTTCGGTAACAACTCCGCAAGGCAAGGTCAAATTACTTAAAGTATATATGCTTGTCGTCATAGGACTTACAACTTCCGTGGTGCCTGTATTATTTGATCCAGACCAGGTATAGCTGCTCGCACCACTTGCTGTTAAAGTGGTAGTGTCTCCGGCGCATACAACCGAATTAGAAGCGATGATGCTGAGGGTTGGAGGTGAAGTAACAGAAACATTGACATTGGTACTGGAGGTACAGGCGCCGTTCATAGCTGTAACAACATATGTTGAGCTTAGCGCCGGCGAGGCTGTAACGCTGGTTCCAGTGGTTCCAGACAATCCTGCAGAAGGAGTCCACGAAAAAGAAACAGGTGAATTGCCGCG
>JAEUTM010000182.1 GCA_016788025.1 Bacteroidia bacterium | reverse complement strand
CTCCCTGAATTAAAAATGAAGTCAGTGAGTAAAACAAAAATGAAATTAATGATGGCTCTGAAAATTTGGATTGCCATTTATCCATCAATCACTTTATTCCTTTATTTGTTTGGAGGTCCTTTATCCGTGTTTCCGCTCTACCTGAGAACCTTAGTACTCACACTTTCGCTAGTTCCCTGGATCGTTTTTGCCGGTGTGCCATTCGTTGATTTTCTCATGCGTCACATAAGCCTAAAAAAATAAATAATTTAAAAAAATGGAGTTTCCGCAGGTTATATCCGCCAACAGTGTAACAAGACGTAGTTTTATACTTCAGAGTAGCATATTACTGGCGAGTCTGGCCATTCCAAAAAACACAAAAGGACTATTACAATACAACACTATGATTGAGAAGAATATGTTTGACGTTATTATTATCGGAGGTAGTTATTCCGGACTGGCAGCCGGACTTGCGTTAGGACGCGCCTTGAGAAAGGTCCTCATCATTGACAGCGGTATGCCCTGCAACCGCCAGACTCCACACTCGCATAACTTTATAACACATGATGGAAAAACTCCGGCCGAAATAACGAGCATGGCAAGACAACAGGTAAAAAAATACGACACAGTGACATTTTTGGAAAGTAGGGTTGTTGATGGAACCAAGGTTGGGAAAGGTTTTGAGATAAAAACGGAAAAGGGAGAAGTGTTCAATGCAAAGAAGTTGATTTTTGCAACCGGCATCAGAGATCAAATGCCCGACATCGAGGGGTTTTCTGAGTGCTGGGGCATTACAGCTATCCACTGCCCATATTGTCATGGTTATGAAGTAAGGAATCAGACAACAGGAATTCTGGCAAACGGAGCCTTAGCTTATGAGTTCAGTATGCTGATTTCTAATTGGACCCAAAATCTAACGGTATACACAAATGGTAAATCCACTTTGACCGACGAACAAATACAGAAATTACAAAAGCATAGCATAAAGGTTGTAGAGACTGAGATCCGCAGATTGGAACATACAAAGGGTTATATGAGGAGCTTAGTTTTTAAAGATGGCGCAGAAACCCCATTGCAGGCGTTATACTCCAAAAGACCCTTTACACAACACAGTTCCGTGCCGGAAAAAATGGGATGCGAAATGAATGATGAAGGTTACATACGGACTAATTCGTTTCAAAAAACGACGATCGACGGAATTTTCGCATGCGGCGACAATTCAACACGGATGCGTACTGTGGCTAACGCCGTTGCAATGGGTACTACTGCAGGAATGATGGCAAATAAAGAACTTATAGAAGAGAGCTTTTAAAGAATAAAATGCAATTATGATAAATATGATTATCAGCCAGAAACAAAAAAACACGCGGATTAACGCCGTTGTTACCGGGATTTTTTTTATTATGGCTACTGCAACGGCAATCATGGGATTGAAGTTGTATGATCCCCTGCTCATAGGGCAAAACGATTATTTTCAAATAACCCGTAACGTAAACCAGGTTGCGCTGGGAGCGTTCTTTGAGCTGCTCCTGGTTTGTTCTGCGATTGGAACCGGGATCATGCTTCTTCCTTATCTAAGACTTTTTAATGAACGCCTGGGATTGGCGTATCTCTGCTTCCGTTTCCTCGAAGCGATACTGATAACTGTTGGCATAGTAAGTTTATTAGCCTTGCTGAGCTTATCATCATTTTACTCAGCGGGTCGAAGTGCCAGTCCGGGGAATTTCATTGCTGAGGCGCAGGCCTTGCGCGCAATTCATGACTGGACTTTCATTTTAGGTCCACATTTTATGCTCGGGATAAATACATTCATTTACAGTTATGTTTTTTTTAAAACCGGATTGGTGCCGAAAAGGCTTGCATTAATGGGGCTTTCAGGTGCAGTGTTAATCTTTATCGCGGCTATTCTTGAATTATTCTCTGTCCTCCAGTTGAATTCAGTTGCGGTGATAATTATGGCAGTACCGATTGCATCTTATGAAATGATATTGGCTGCCCGGCTTATTGCCAAAGGTTTCAATTTAAATAGTGAACA
>JAEUTM010000181.1 GCA_016788025.1 Bacteroidia bacterium | reverse complement strand
AGAACAGGAACACTATCAGTTTCAGGATCTACCGTATGGGAAAGGATCAAAAAATCGTCCTTTGTTTTGAATGCGGCATAAACCCGGTCGAGGTTCTGATTCATAATGGGGCAAATACTTTTGCAGGTAGTGAAAAAATATTCAGTCACGTAAATTTTTCCATCTGTAAAATGCTGATTGACTTTTTGACCGTCCTGGTTTATAAATTCAAAATCCGGAATAAAATGATAGGTTGTATCATTAACCTTAAGGGCATTTTTCGGACCGTAATAGGCGAGAAGGTGGCTTGGTTTATTTTCCTTTTTGGAAACAAAGTACCAGGAAATAAAAGCAAGGGGAATAAGGATTAACAGCCAGGAATAATTAAATTTGGATTTCATTCCACAAAATTACTCAGTAATATCCAATCCATGGATTTTTTTAAGAATAAACAACAAGCAGAGCAGGAGTTGGGTTTTGGCTCGAAGAATTATAAGAATTCCGTGAGGTTTATTAAGAACGGCGCCATCAATGTAACCCGCACAGGACTGGGGGGATTGAATAATCTTGATATTTATCATTGGTTGATCTCTGCATCCAAAACACAGCTCACTATTGCCATTTGCATTTGGTACATAGCGATAAATCTTTTGTTCGGAGCTGTGTATTATTGGATCGGACCGGAATATTTTGGGGGCTTGGATGCCGATACTGATTCGCAAAAATTTATAAATCTGTTCTTTTTCAGTGCACAAACTATTACCACACTTGGGTATGGCCACATCTATCCAATCGGAAATACTGCCAGTACGGCGGCCTCCATCGAATCTTTAATGGGGCTTCTGAGTTTTGCTATTGCTACTGGAATTATTTTTGGCCGCTTTTCACGCCCAAGGGCAGATCTTCTTTACAGCAGAAACATCCTGATTTCCCCTTACAAGGATATTACAGGTCTTATGTTCAGAATCACAAACAAAAAGCAATACGAACTCATCGAATCCGAAGCCAATGTGACCATGACTATGAATAATCCCACAACAAATCGGAGGGAATTCTTCAATCTTAATTTGGAAATAAGTAGAATTAATTTCCTCGCATTAAGCTGGACCATTGTTCATCCTATTGCTGAGACCAGTCCTATCTATGGATTGAGCATAAAGGAACTTGAAGAAAGGGATGTAGAGATTATCATTTTGATTAAAGCTATAAATGATACGTTCTCGCAGACAGTTTATTCCCGGCACTCCTACAAAATTCAGGATTTTGTGGAAAATGTAAAGTTCAAACCGTTAAATCCCGAAGCTGGTAAAAATGGGAAACTAAAAATATCGGTAACAGATATCCATCATTTTAATTCAGTGCAAAAGAGCTAAAAAACTGAGGCTACGGAGTCTCTTAGATTGTAATGATTACTCATTACTTCCCCATAAGCACCGGCAGTGCGAATAGCAATCAGATCTCCTCGTTTTGTTTCCGGCATTAAAACTGCCTTTCCAAAACAATCACTGCTTTCGCAAATAGGTCCCACGACATCGTATTTAAACTCTTTACCTTTGGTGTTGCTAATGTTCTCGATCTTATGGTAAGCTTGGTAGAGAGCAGGCCTTATAAGCTCTGTCATTCCAGCATCCAGAATTGCAAAATTCGTGTTTATACCGTTTTTGATGTAAAGTACCCTACTGATGAGGCTTCCGCATTGGGCAACGATGCAACGACCCAATTCAAAATGAACTTTTTGTTCTGGAAGCAACTCTAAAAACTGTTTAAAAATTCCAAAGTATTCCGGGAAGTTAACGATGTTTTGCGTATCGGGTTCCCGGTAGTTTACGCCTAATCCTCCTCCGAGATTAATGTGTTTTGGCACATAATTTTTTTGAATAAACCACTTATTAATCTCGTTTACCCTAAGACACAAGCTCTTAAAGGCATTTAGATCCAGGATTTGCGATCCTATGTGAAAATGCAGACCAATAAAATTCAGATTCTTTAGATTGGATAAGTCGGACAAAACCCGATCGAATTCATAAGGATTGATTCCGAATTTATTTTCCTCAAGTCCAGTAGTGATGTACTTATGCGTATGAGCATCCACATTTGGATTGATACGTAATGCGATGTTGGCTTTTGTGTTTTTATTCTTTGATAACTGATCCAAAACCTGCAATTCGTGGAGGCTTTCAACATTAAAGGAAAAAATAGACTGATCTAAAGCATAATTTATTTCCTTGTCGCTTTTACCTACTCCGGCAAACACAATGTCTTCGGCCTTAAATCCGCATTCAACAGCGCGTTTAACCTCGTTGCCACTAACACAATCTGCTCCAATTCCAGCTGCCCTGATTCTTTCGAGCAGAGTGGGGTGCGCATTTGCTTTTAAAGCGTAGTGAATGTGATATTCAGCCGGTGCAGCTTTTACAAGCGCATCAATAGTATTTTGCAAAAGGGCCAGATCGTAATAATAAAATGGAGTTTCGAGCGACTGGAAGCGATTAATGAGATTTTCGTTGAACATAAATGAGACTTAGTAGTTAAACAATCCTTTATTCAATGCCTGGAGAGCTTCTTTTTTCAGACTACCATTTACAAGTACGGAAATATTATTGGAACTGCCGCCGTAAGAAACCATTCTCAACGGGATTTCCTTAAGCGATTCAAGCACCTGGTGTCCATAACCGGCTTTGTCTTTTGGAATCTGGCCTACAACACAGATAATCGTTTGATCTTTGTCTATTTCTACCTGTGAAATTTCTTTAAGTTCTTTTACGATGTGATCGAGGTTCTTATCTGTGTCGATAGTTAATGAAACCGCCACTTCACTGGTGCAGATCATATCGATTGGCGTTTTGTAACGTTCGAATATTTCAAAAACGGCACGCAGGAAACCATGTGCCAATAACATTCTGTCGCTTTTTATGGTTATGGCAGTAATGCCATCCTTTGCGGCAACCGCTTTCACTCCTTCTTTAGTTTCGATGTTCGCAATCAGGGTTCCGGCAGCCTCAGGTTGCATTGTATTTTTTAGCCGTACCGGAATATTTCTTTTTTTAGCGGGGAGAATGCATGTGGGATGCAGAATCTTTGCGCCGAAATAAGCCAGCTCAGCAGCTTCATCAAAACTTAATTCGTGGATGGGGTGTGTTTTTGAAACGATCCGGGGGTCGTTGTTGTGCATTCCGTCTATATCAGTCCAGATTTGCACTTCCGGGCTTTTAATTGCCGCACCAATAATAGAGGCTGTATAGTCGGACCCTCCTCGTTTCAGATTATCAATTTCGCCAAAACTATTCCTGCAGATATAGCCCTGCGTAATAAACAATTTTTGACCCGGATGTTTTTTTAGTTCCTCCGTTAATTGCTTTTCGATATAAACCATGTCAGGTTCATCGTTTGCATCGAGGCGCATAAAGTTGAGTGCAGGCAAAAGGGCGGAGGCAACCCCGATCTCTTCCAGGTAATAATGAAACATTGCAGTACTCAATAATTCACCCTGCGCCAATACAGCTTTTTCCTCGTTCACGGTAAACATATCGAGCGTGAAAGAATGCAAATGGTTAAAATGATTGGCAATAAGCTCCTGCGCTTTTGTTTTTGAAGATTCAATCGAGTATAGTTCTGCTATCTCCTTTAAATATTTTTGTTTCAAGCTATTAATCAGCTCAGATGCTTTTTCCGAATTTTTCGAATACAGAGCATCGCAAATTTCCACGAGATTGTTAGTAGTGCCGCTCATGGCACTTAAAACAACAATTTTTGGAACTTCGCTGACCGTAAGTTTAACAAGATCTTTTATGCGTTGTGCGGACCCCACACTGGTTCCGCCAAATTTTAAAACAAGCAACATACCAGTTTTTTAAGATTTTAATTTTTAATAAAGATTTAATTGAATGTTTGAAGTGAGCGCGTAGCTCCAATACAGAATATAATGCCCCTAGAGGCATTTATACTTGATCTTTATGTGAATGCGTGAAGTCACTAAACTGATACAAAGAAAATGAGTTTTTAAATACCTACAAAATTTTTTTATCAGGCATCTGTAAAAAATATCGATAGTCGTCCGGAACCCTTATTTCTGGATTGTTTTCGAAGATTCCATAAACGGCACTTCCGCTGCCGCTCATACTTGCATAAACTGCACCATTTTCATAGAGGCTCTCTTTTAGCGTTTTTACAGATGGATACTTTTTAAAAATGCTTAACTCAAAATCATTTTTTATGAGACCTTTCCAGTCTTTAACTGGTAATCTTTCTACGAGGTCTTTCAGATCTTTTTGAGGCTTCACGGGAGTTAATCCGTCATATGCTTCCCGGGTGTTGCTGTGCACAGGAGGCATCACAACAAGTATGTAATAAGAAGAAAGGTCGCATGAAATGGTCTGGAACTCATCTCCCTTCCCGGAAGCAAATACCGGTTTATTGTTGATAAAAAAAGAACAGTCACTTCCAAGTTGGGATGCGATGAAGAATTTTTTGGAGTCCGGCAGTTGCAAATTGAATTTCGAATCCAGAAGATTGATAAAAAAAGCAGCGTTTGCGCTTCCGCCGCCAAGCCCAGCGCCCATTGGAATATTTTTATGAAGGTGAACCTGTATGTTCGGGAACTTTGCTACTTCAGATACAAGCTTCCATGTTTTGTAAAGAATATTTTGTTCTGGCACTACATCAATACTAAGTCCACTTTGACTGAATTTAAATTGTTCGGTAGAGCTAGTGTTCTCTATCACTTCCAGTGCGTCGCACCATTTCACAGGGTAAAAGACAGTTTCAATGTTGTGAAACCCGTCTTGTCTTTTTTCAACGACATGAAGCCCAAGATTTATTTTGCAATTCGGAAAAACTACCATTCTCAAGTATTACGCGTTAAATATAGGCAGATAAGAGATTTCAGAACCCATTTAGAAATTAACAAATTATGGCATGGGCTTTGTCTTTTGATAAGCCTACAATAGTCAGTTGTTATTAAACTATTTAAATCCCAATAAACATGAAAAATAGAAATGTATTGTTTATCCCGGCAGTTGCTACCCTGTCTCTGTTTTTAATGGGCTGCCCTAAAACCAAAAATGTTGTTCCGCCTGTTGACGATGAGACGCAAAGTTCTGTGCAAGCTTCGTATGTGAACTACCTTGTGAGTGACATAGAAATGTTGGCGAGTTTTATGGGTGAGGCGCAGGAGCAGAATCATTTTTATAACCCCGTTGACGCAATCCAGATTTACAACACTCCTGTATTGAGTCCAAACGGAGGTGCGCGGGCGGTTAGCTTTAATCACCAGCTTTGCAAAGACGGACGGGTACGCCATGGAACAATTTATCTTAAATATGTGGTTGCTCCGGAATATCCGAATGCCAGGTACATGCGTGCTTACAAGTTTGATGCGCATATAGAGTTTAGCGGTGATTATTCCGTTGACGACTACAATATTAACTTAAACGTTGATGATGGGGGTTATTTTACCATTGTAAACACACTACCATCTGAGGCGTACTCTCCCGCGTCCACAAAACTCACCTGGAAAATTGATGGAAAACTGAAATTCACTCATCTCACCGATCCGAGGAAAAACATGACCTGGGAGGGGCACTGGACCAAAACCCTGAACAATACGAACAGCACACTGGTAGTGTCGTCTCCAACCAATGCCATTAACTGGTATAAAGCTGAGGTAAGCTATGCGGGAACCAGTATGGGAACAATTCCCCTAGCGAACAGCGATGGCGTGATTGAAAGTAAAACGTTTAATATGAAAATTAATTCAGAACGTCCTTTGACACGAGATTTTCAATGTACTCCAGATCCTATCTTAGGCGTTAAAAATAATGGTAATAATGGAATGACTGCAACAATCAGTGAACA
>JAEUTM010000137.1 GCA_016788025.1 Bacteroidia bacterium | reverse complement strand
CGTGTTCTGGTTCAGAAGAAATGTTGTGAAAGTAAAACGTTTCATGAATTCTGAACTGAATGGATTTCCGCGCCTGGATGCAAACGCGATTTTGATCACGGAGATGATTTTAATGACGGCGCTGATGCTTATGAATGCAGCTGACCAGAATTTACAGGTCAGGGGAAACGAGCATTATCATCAGGCAGGCAGTTTCCCGATAAGCAGCTTTTTTGTACCAGCATTAAGTGGAATGTCAGATTCCGGACTCATTTTTATTGAGCGTTTTTGCTGGTGGTTACATATCATTGGAATTTTTGCTTTCCTCAATTATCTTCCATATTCGAAGCATCTACATATTCTACTTGCTTTTCCGAACACCTATTTTTCGAACCTAAAACCGAAGGGCCAATTCAATACTCTGGATGCTGTTACGGATGTAGTTGCGCCAAATTTCGACCCTGCTTACCAACCAAAAACCGATCCAAATCACCCGGTAAGATTTGGCGTAAAAGATGTCATGGATCTTGGCTGGAAAAATCTTCTTGACGCTTATACCTGCACAGAGTGTGGGCGTTGTACTTCAGCATGCCCCCAGAATATTACCGGCAAAAAATTATCGCCTCGTAAAATTATGATGGACACACGAGATCGCATGGTTGAGGTTGGGAAGAACATGGACAAGAACAAAGGTGTTTTTGTGGACGATGGAAAGTCGTTATTGGGAGATTATGTAAGTGCAGAAGAAGTTTGGGCTTGTAACACCTGTAACGCTTGTGTTCAGGAGTGTCCGGTAAATATCGATCCTCTTGCCATTATTGTGGAAATGCGCCGTTATTTGGTTATGGAGCAAAGTCAGAGTCCTTCTGAGTTAAACGGAATGTTTAGCAATATTGAAAACAACGGAGCGCCCTGGCAGTTTTCTCCGGCTGACCGTGCTAATTGGATAAGTGAACAGTAGGCAGTTGCAGTAGGCAGTTTATACACAAGTAAATGAGCAGTCAAGGATATAAGGATCTGATAGCGTATAAGAAAGCGTTTAAAGTTGCTATGGAGATTTTTAACCAGTCAAAGTGCTTTCCAAAGGAAGAAACATATTCTTTGACCAGTCAAATTCGGAGGTCATCGAGATCTGTTTGTGCCAATTTCGCCGAAGCATACAGAAAAAGACCTTATCAAAAACACTTTATCTCCAAGCTGACAGATTGCGACGGAGAGTGTGCTGAAACTATGGTTCACCTTGATTTTGCGAAGGAATGTGATTACTTGACGGAGGAGAAGCATAAAGAATTAATAGAAGAATATTTACAAATTGGCAAACTGCTTGGCAACATGATGAGCAATCCGGAAAAATTTGGTTCTCACAAACTGCCAACTGCCACTGCCAACTAAAAACTACGGTATGAGTAATTCTATCACAGTAAAAACAATGGCCGACATGATGGCTGCAGGCGAAACACCTGAAATTCTATTCTGGGTTGGTTGTTCCGGCAGTTTTGATGATCGCGCGAAAAAGATCACAAAAGCAATTGTCAGGATTTTGAATCATGTGAACATTAAGTTTGCAATCCTGGGTTCTGAGGAAAGCTGTACTGGCGATCCTGCAAAAAGAGCCGGTAACGAATTTCTTTTCCAGATGCAGGCGATGCAGAACATCACAGTGATGAATGGTTATGCTATTAAAAAAATCGTAACAGGCTGCCCGCACTGTTTTAATATTTTGAAGAACGAATACCCGGCCCTTGGTGGAAATTACGAGGTGATTCACCATACGCAACTTGTTCAACAGCTCATTGATTCCGGAAAACTAACAGTTCAGGGTGGTGCATTTAAAGGCAAAAAAATTGTGTTCCATGATCCCTGTTATCTTGGCAGAGCAAACGATGTTTACGAAGCGCCGAGGGAAGTAATTGCCAAACTGGATGTGGAGTTAATGGAAATGAAACGCAGCAGGGCCAAAGGTCTTTGTTGTGGAGCTGGCGGAGCACAAATGTTTAAGGAAGCTGAACCCGGAAAAAAGGAAGTGAATAACGAAAGGGCAGAGGAAGCCCTCGCCTTAAATCCGGATGTGATTGCTGTGGGTTGTCCATTTTGCAATACTATGATGACCGATGGTGTAAAACATATGAATAAGGAAGACAAAACCAAAGTACTGGACGTTGCTGAATTAATTGCCAATGCGAATGATCTTTAATATGAAAAAGGTTCTTTTATTTTTATCGCTGACTTTTGCTTTGTGTTTTATCTCCTGCAGCGATTCCAAAGAGCAGGAAATACAGAGTAGTAACGAACATGCTGACAGTCTCAGCATCAAACTAAATGCCCCTGAATTAAAAGCAGTGAATGCGGAAATATTAAAAGACCCTTCAAACGCCGCTTTGTATAATAAAAGGGCGCAGATCTATTTGTCCCTTAGACAGCTTGAAGAAGCCATGTACGATGCTAAAAGAGCAGTAGGTATTGATAGTACCAAAGCAGAATTTTATCTTACCATGGCCGATGTGCTTTTTAGTCAGAACAACACCCGTAAATCAAAGGAAATGCTGGAACAGACCGTTAAACGTTTCCCGGAAAATACCGAAGCCTTGTTAAAACTTTCTGAATTGTATTTTTTGGTGCAGGATTACCAGCAGGCTATTGACTTCGTAAATAAAGCTCTGAAGATTGATGAGACCATTGCGAAAGGATACTACATCAAGGGAAGTATTTATAGGGAAAGCGGAGATACAGGCAGGGCTATTTCCAATCTTGAAACGGCTACTGAACAAAACAATAGTTACATCGATGCTTTCTACGATCTGGGCGTGATTTACAGTGCCAGAAGGAATCCTATCGCGATGGATTATTACAACACTGTGTTAAGAATTGATCCCACACACGAGGAGGCGGGGTATGCCAAAGCAAAATTGCTCCAGGATTTGGGGAAGTACGACGAAGCTCTTTCAATGTACGAGCAACTAGTGAAGCAGCATGCTGATTGCGAGCACTGTTATTATAATCTTGGCGCCATAAATCTTGAAGTAAAAAAGGACCCTAAAAAAGCATTGGGGTATTTTACGAAGGCTATCGAAATTGAGCCAAATTATGCGGATGCGTATTTTGCACGGGGATATACCTATGTAAAACTTAACGATAAGGAAAGTGCAAAGGCTGATTACAATATGTGCATAAAAATACAGCCGAACTATACTGAAGCAATTATTCAGCTTAGAAACCTGTAATTCTCAGGATTATTATTTCAGTACAAAATGCAGGGTATAATCCTTTAAAATGATACATTTATAGGATTCAAAAACGGAACTCTTATGAAATCACAAAATAAGCCTGTATGCATAGCTCTCCAGGGTGGTGGGGCCCACGGTGCTTTTACCTGGGGCGTGTTAGACAGATTGCTGGAAGAAGAACACCTGGTTGCAGAAGCAATGTGTGGTACCAGTGCTGGGGCGGTTAACGCCGTAACCTGTGCTTATGGATTGCATATTGGAGGTCCACAGAAAGCAAAAGAACTGATGGAAAAGCTTTGGTTTAAGGTAGCGCAAAGCGGAAGTTATTTATTTAAACCTGGTTTTTTTGACAAAGCTTTTAGCAATGGAGATATCAACAATAGCCCAGGCTATATGATGTTTAATATCGTCTCTCAGTTCCTTTCGCCGTATAATTTTAACCCGCTTAATTATAATCCACTTCGCGATATTCTTAACGAGCTTATAGATTTCGAGGAGCTTCATCTCTACAACAAGAAAAAACTTTTCATTTGTGCAACCAACGTAAAAACTAACCGCGCAAAAATATTCACGAATAAAGAGATTACCGTAGATTCTGTTTTGGCTTCGGCCTGCCTTCCTTTTTTGTTCCAGGCGGTGGAAATAGATGGAGAATATTATTGGGACGGTGGTTATATGGGAAATCCGCCAATTTTTCCACTCATAACAAATACAGATGTTCATGATATCGTGCTGGTGAAAATCAATTCGATCAATATAAATTCGGTACCCACTACAGCCAGGGATATTGCAGACCGCGTAAACGAAATCTCTTTCAATAGTAGTTTGATCAATGAAATGAAATTGATTCACTATCGGAACGAATTGCTTCGCAACGGGGTCCTGAAGTCAGATAATAAAACCAACCGTGAGATATTTGTGCACACGATCAGTGGATACGAAGCGCTTAGTCAGTTAAGTCAGAGTAGCAAAATGAATACTTCCTGGGAGTTTCTTTTAAGCCTCAAGGAAAAAGGAAGAGATATTGCAGACCGCTGGATTAAAACAGATTTTAAAGAAGTAGGATTAAAATCCACCTTTGATGTGGAGGAGCATTTCTTTGGTAAATTATAGGCCGCACTAGGGATATCATTTAACTTTCTTTAAACGCCAATAGGCAAAATTTTCTTAGTTTTACCGTTTATCTATCAGTACAACAGCGGGATACATGCAGAATGACGGCCGTCGAAGAAGCCCTTTTATCAAGCTTAAGACACTATCTGTTTTAATGCTGTGTTTTCTTGGGGTTTCGATTCCTGCTCAGGTATTTTATACGACAAACCCCAAATATCTTAGTGTAAAAACGGAGCAAAATAATCTAATCAGTCGCTTTAATTATTTTTATCCGGATACCATGGTTACCGACCTTGTTAACTATTTCCCCCGTAACTTTTTGGGAAATACCGGTTTGCCTTCACCGCAGTATATTCTAAAATATGGCTCAGATCCAATTGGTTTCAGGCTTATGAATCCACCCCTGGAGAACGATCAGTTTAGAGATCAGCAGGTAGAATACTACAGGACGAAGGGTCCTTACGCTGATTTAACAGGTATTGCCGGAAGCAAGGAATATCAGGCCTTCAAATGTTTGTTTACACATACCTATCGCGACAAGGTTAACATCGCTGTTCGATTTAACCGTTATACCTCGAAAGGATTTTATCAGAAACAAAAAACATATACCAACAATTTTTTTCTCAGCAGTAATTATTCAACCAGGAATAACCGCTTCGGATACTTCCTTTATGCTTTAAATAACGGGAATAAGAACTCAGAAAATGGTGGTCTGCGGGATGGTGCCCTGAATGATTCAACAATGCGGCTTACAAAGGAAATACTCCCGGTAAATCTTTCCAATGCTTCCTCTTCCACTGCTTCTCGCGACAACAGAGAAATAAGAGCTATGATCAATCCCTGGATCCGGTTAAATAAGAAAACCGATTCAACAACTCTGGGAAGTCATTACATCCAGTTAAAATCCAAAGCATCGTTTTTATCTTATCGTTACAAGGATCCTGGAGTAGCAAGAGATTCCTTTTACAATGCTATTTACCTTGACACGGTGCAGACCAACGATAGTTCTCACGTGTTCCAGATGAGAAATGAACTCGATTATTCCTGGATATCGAGGGCTAATAATTTTGGATTTTCAGTTGGTTATGTAAACGAGCTTAATAAAACGCATCAGTTTTTTGACAGTGTTTTTATGAACCATATTGTAAGAGCCGACTTTGTTTCCAGGAAGGACTTTAAGTCGAAAGATACTACCGATAAAACTGTACGAAGTTTCCAAAATACATTTAAAGCAGAATATGTTGTTGAGGGACCAAACGCCGGAAATTATAAAATTGAAAACAATGCATCATTAATTTTTAACCCGGTTAAAAAAAGACTTGCCTATTTTAATATTCTCTACGAAAAACGGAATGCAGATTACATTTACAATAATTGGGTGAGCAATCATTTTTACTGGTTTAATAATGGCCTTGGCCCACAACGGCAATTGCAGGCAAATGTGGGTTTAAAATTCGGGCGCATCATAGATTTGTCGCTGTTTACACAGACTATTGATAACTACCTTTATTTTGACTCCCTGGCAATGCCGGCACAATACAAACAGACAATAACAAAACTCGGCGCCAAGGTTGGGTTTTTAAAGATCTTTTTTAAACACCTTGGTGTAGGGCTAAGTTATATTTATCAACGAACTAACCATCTTGATGTCGTAAGAATGCCATCAAAGATAGCTACAGCAAAGCTTTTTTATCACGGTAATCTTTTTAAAAACAACCTGCAATTACAAATTGGCACACAGCTCCAGGTTTACGACGAATTTTATTCTTATGCGTATATGCCAGCTACGGAGATCTTTTACATTCAAAACGGTTTTAGAACCGACGCATACCCATACCTTGATATTTACCTGCAAGCGAGAATCAGACCAGTTTCATTCTTTATTAAGCTAGAGAATGCACTATTTGGATTTGCAGGACCAAATTATGCCATTACCAAAGGTTATTATCAAACCGACAGAGCATTTCGTTTCGGAATTAATTGGGTGTTTTTTGATTAGCAGACATCTGTTTCAACCCCCACTTTATCCGCCGAAGCTTTTTCAGAAGCGAAGGCAGGAAACTATAATCTTTTTTAACACTTATTCGTGATGGTACTTTTCGCCTTTTAAAATCGTAAATGCGCGATACAATTGTTCAACAAAAAAGAGCCTCACCATCTGATGTGAAAAGGTGAGTTTAGACAAAGAAAGTTTGGAATTGGCCCGGTCGTAAACCTTCTGATCAAAGCCGAAAGGCCCGCCAATTAAGAATATCAGACGCTTCGTGGACGCATTTTGTTTCTGGGAAATGAATTTTGAGAATTCCAGCGAGCTAAACTCCTTTCCTCTTTCGTCGAGCAATACCAGGTGATCTTCCGCAGCCAACTGCGCCAGAATGAGCTTGGCTTCCTCCGTTTTCTGCTCAGCCATGGTCCTTTGCCTTACCTGTTTTGGCACATGAATTGTGATTGTATCAAAAGAGGTATAGTTCTTCAGACGGCGGTTATAGATTTCAATACCTTCCGTCAGGTAACTATCCTGGGTTTTGTCGATCTGGAGCAGGACAATGCGCATGCGATAAAATTGCAAAAATTAATTAACTTTGTACTATATAAATGAAACTGGTCATTACTTTTTTTGCGGTTCTTGCAAGTGTATTTTTCAGCGCAACGGATGTGTCGGAAGATGTCGTGAACGCATTAAAGCAAGGTAAAACTTCGGAACTTGTGAAGTATTTTGATGAAAAAGTGTCCATTAAGCTTATTAACCAGGAAGACGTTCTGAGCAAATCGCAGGCGGAGGCCAATATTAAATATTTCTTTGAAAAACATCCGGTAAAGAACTTCAGTTCTTCACATATAAGTTCACCCAATAACAATTCCCAGTATATAACCGGTACTCTTGAAAGCGGCAGCGAAAAATTCAGGGTATCGATTTTGATACGACGTAATTTAGTTACACAGTTCCGCATAGAAACCAACAATGATTGATTTCGTAAAACTTCACGAACGGAACTTTAATTTCAGACTCTTTGTTTCAAACGTTTTGGCAGAAGACCTTGGAGATGGGGATCATACATCTCTATCAACTATTCCGGCTAAGCACAAAGGCAGGATGAAACTCCTGGTTAAAGAAAACGGAATTCTGGCCGGGGTTGAAGCGACGAAGCGAATTATTAAACAAATTGACAAAAGTGTAAAGATTAAAATATTAATCAAAGACGGAGCTGCAGTTAAAAAGGGTGATATTGCATTTACACTCGAAGGAAATACGCGCAGTTTGTTATGCGCCGAACGCCTCGTTTTGAACGTGATGCAGCGTATGAGCGGTATTGCTACAAAAACGCATTATCTGCAGAGTTTATGCAAAGGATCTCACACCAAGGTAATTGATACACGCAAGACAACGCCGGGTTTTCGTTTTTTTGAGAAATGGGCCGTCGTTATTGGGGGCGGAGCCAATCATCGTTACGGGCTTTATGATATGATTCTGATTAAGGACAATCACATCGACTTTGCCGGAGGAATTACTAAAGCTATTGATTCGGCTAATACGTATCTTAAAAAGAAGGGTAAAAAGCTCAGAATAGAAGTTGAAACGAGAAACCTGGAAGATGTGAAAGCAGTTCTTAAACATGGGAAGGTTCACAGGATAATGCTTGACAATTACAGTCCAGCGGAAACATTAAAGGCCGTTAAGCTTATCAATGGAAAATACGAAGTGGAATCTTCAGGAGGAATTACGGAAAAGAATATTGCTGCTTACGCTAAATGTGGGGTTGATTTTATTTCCATCGGTGCTCTTACGCACCAGGTAAAGTCACTGGATCTGAGTCTTAAGGCTTTTTAATTATTTTCCGATAGCTTTTTTAAACGCTTCCAGGTACAAGTGTTTATTTGCTTCCACCGAATATTTGCTCACAACGGTTTCCCGCGCCGCTTCACCTAATTCCTGCCTCAACCATTTAGTTTCCACCAGTTCGCAAATTAAATTATACCACTCGTAGTCATTCTCAGATAGAAATCCATTGGTTCCGTGACGAATGATCTTTCTATTAACGCCGACCTGGGCCATGATCGTACTAACGCCGCAGGCCATGTATGACAAGCCTTTTAGGCCACATTTCCCTTCCGACCATTCATCCTCGGGTAAAGGCATAATGCCAATATCAAAAGTGTTTAATTCATCAACCTCCGTTTCTTCCTTCCAATCAAGGGCAGTAATTTCGAGCTTTTCATTTTTGTAATGACGGTCACCGATGAGTTTAAATTTTACTTTTTCACCGTAGCGTTGTTTGATTCTGACAAGTATAGGAACAAGTGTTTCGAAATGTTTGATGGTACTGATGCTTCCGCTCCAGCCAATTGTCAGAGGAAATTTATTTCTCAGTTCTGGTTTGGGAATATGAATGCTGGTATCAATAGTTGTGGGAATGATTATCGTGTTTGAATTGTAAGGTTTTGCTTTTTCAGCGAGATAAGCATTGCCGGCAATAACAAGATGCGCATTGGCAACATTTTTAAAAAATTTTTCAGGCTTCTTGATAAATTCCCATTTTTTATTTCCCGGACTGGTATCCGAAAGCCAGATGCTATCGTCGAAATCGAAAATCACATAAGCACCCGATTTAAATGCACGCTTCTCAAAGTAAGAGGTGCCCAGGAAAGAGGCTTCGCGTTGAATGAAAATAATGTCGAAATTTTTAAAGCGTCTGGAATCTTTCCAGCGAATAAAAAAACTTTTGAGAAGGATCAGTACTTTTTTCACGAATTTCCCCGGAGTATAAAAAATCGTGTCATCTTTTTCGCTGAGGAGAAAAGACCAGGTGAAATTGAAACCCTGTTCTTTCAGGTAGGGGAGATACTGTTCAAACCTGTAGCGCTGGCTGGGAGAACGTTTCGGACGATGGTCACAAAGTATTAAAACCTCAGGCATTTATTTTTCCACGTCGAGTTTAAATCTGTGAAGAAAACGATGGATTGCCGGACTAAGAATAACGGCCACGCAGGTAAGAAATGCAACACCGCTGTATAGTGCATAAAGAGAAGCAAAAACCTTGGCAGAATCATTGGGTGCAGCATCTACGGGCCCCATGCCAGTTAAAATCATGCTGGCATTGTACAAACTGTCAACCCAGGATAAATGGAAAAAATAATGATAGCCCATAATCCCAAGAAGAATGGAAAACGCCATGAAGGAACAACCCCAAAGCAGATTACGGAATAATTTTCCTGCAAAATGTCGTGGATGTGGAAGTTCTTTAATTTGACTAGTCATTTTTAATTCCCGAATTGAAAGCCCAGAGTCGGTCTGCTATTATCCTCTTTAATCTCGAGATGTTTAACATCGTCGATGCTCAGGATAGAGAGTTCCTTTTTATCGCGTTGTTCAGAAGGAATGGAAGCCAGACGTAGATTTTGTTTTCTAACCACATCTCCTACCAGCTGGCGTACGGTTCTTGCATTGCCGAAAAATTTGTCGCGGGCCTGGTAAAGTCCCTCGAGATAGGTTTTTAAATGCATTTCTGCTTCAGGACTGGTATTAAGTCCTTCTTTTTTCAGGAGGTTTCGCATGATGTCCCAAAGTTGTTCTGCAGTGTAATCTTCAAATACAAATGTTTTATCGAATCTTGATTTAAAACCAGGGTTACTTTCAATGAAGATGTGCATGTTCTCTGTGTATCCGGCTACAATCACACCAAACTTCCCGCGAAGATCTTCCATGCGCTTTAAGATCACTTCTATGGCTTCTTGTCCGAAATCATTGCTATGACCTTTACTTGCCAGAGCGTAAGCCTCATCAATAAATAAAATCCCACCAATTGCAGAATCAATCACTCCGGCTGTTTTGGTAGCAGTTTGTCCCACATAACCGGCAACAAGTCCTTCACGGTCAACCTCCACCACATGACCTCTTTCAAGTATTCCTAAAGCCTTATAAAGCTTGGCCATGATCCTTGCCAGGGTTGTTTTACCGGTTCCCGGGTTGCCTTCAAAAACGTAATGAAGGGAAAATTTATTCACAACGTATTTTCCGGTCTCGTTATAAAAACGAATCAGTTTAATCAATTCGTGAACATCCTGCTTAATCTTATCCATTCCAACCAGTTCGTTTAACTCAAACAGTGCGTCATTGAGTTGCTTTTCGTTTATAGTCAGTTTCAGTTTTTTCTTCTCTTCCGTTTTGAAGACTTCTTCCAGGTCTTCAAGTGTAATGGTGGAGAGCTCTTCGTTACTCAGGTTATCAAGATTGGATGAGTTCATTAATCTTAAGCCCATATTTTGTTTGCCTTCATCCACAATGGCGTTCACAAAGCGTGCATTCCCAAAATGCTCATCGCGTTTGCGGTAGGCCTCCGTGAGTTGCTCTTTCAGATAATTCGAAGCGTCTTCAGAAAATTTCACTTCTTTTTGTCCTGCCGAATAAATGGCGATCTGATATAATTCTTCCGGCAAATAATCGTCAAAATGAAAATACTCCGTGAAACGCGATTTTAACCCTGGATTACTGTCCACAAATGTTTTGATCTGTTTAGGATAACCGGCTCCGATAATTGCAATGTCACCCTGACCATCACTCATTTCCTTCAATAATATTTCGATTGCTTCTTTCCCAAAATCCTTACTATCGTCATCAGCCCTGGCCAAAGAATAAGCTTCATCGATAAACAGAATACCGCCACGTGCCTGATCGATCATTTTTTTTGTCTTCGGCGCGGTTTGTCCAATATATTCGCCAATCAGGGCTGCCCGGTCAACTTCCACAACGTGTCCTTTAGACAGAAGACCCATTTTGTAGTAAATTTTGCCGAGCATTTTAACTACCGTAGTTTTGCCAGTTCCTGGATTACCTGTAAAAATACTATGTAATGAAAGCCTTGCTGAATCAGAAAAGCCCTTTTCTTTCCGCAGTTTTGTAAACTTCAGATAGGTAATATTTTCACGGATTGATTTCTTTACATTTTCAAGTCCGATCAGCGCATCCAGTTCCGCCATAAGTTCTTCCAGCGTTTTGGAAGCCCAGGTTTCCTCTGTTTTAGGAACCTGCACCGCTGTGTTTGTTCCTGCAGCAAGGGTTTGTTCGATGGTTTTTAAAAGCGGGGTTTCGCCAAGCTCTTCCGCATCACCACAACTGAAAGTGGCAGCAGCAATGAGTACATCATTGAATACTATTTCAAGAACGTATCTGTCGTCGGTCCATATCCCCGGGACATCGCTTCCCCAGGCCTTTTCGAAAATGTAAGTGAAGCTTTCTTTGTTCGTATCAACAAATCCGTTCTGTACCAACGAGGTTTTTGACTGGCCGGCATCATCATAAAAATTCAGGAAGAACTCGTAATGATAATCGAGATTGGTTTTGTTTTTAAATTTTATTTCAGCCCAAACGTATTTAGTAATTTTTTTGTCGTAAGTCTTCAGGTACTTACGATTTCGGTCTTGCCAGCCATTTACGTCGCTGTTGTAAAACTTAATATATTCTATTTCCAGGTAAGGATTTTCAGTGGTTGTCACAACGCCCACGTCATTTACGTGGAATACGCGCTCACCAACCATTACCCCGTCTATAAATGCCTGCCATTTGTAGCTGCCTTTTTTCCAGAAGCCACCTTTATTCTCAACGCCCCAGCCATCTCGCACATAAAAGATGTTTTCCTCTTTTTTGATACTTGCATCCAGTTCGCGATTGCAATATTCCTGTTTGCCAAGACTATCAACACATTTCAGGTTGATTTTTGCATCCCAGTCTTCTTCGTCAAATAATTTATTGTAAATAGCCAGTTCAACCCTGATGTAATCAATTTCAGCTTTGTCGAAAGTCGTTCTGTATCGTTTCTGGTTATTCACCATCCACTCGTTGTTACAGAAGGTCTGAAGCGTTTTGAATTTATATCTTCTCTCCATAGTAGCTGCTTGGATGCATAAAATTAAAAAAATGGCTCTATTTTGCCATAGATTTAAGCATTATTTAACCCCTTAACAAAGCAAAGTATGGATTTTATAGCTCTGATAGAATTTATGTAAAAGTACATGGGCTTCTTTCAGCAGTTTTTCCTCCGAAGCTTTTAGTCCAAGGATTTTCTGAACTTTTGATTTAGCATTTAGAGGTTTGGGTTTTACAGTTTTTTTAAAACATTTTGCAAGAGCTTCTATCTGCAAACCTTTGTCTTTTATAACACCCAACTGTGCGATGCAGGAATTAAGAGCAAAAAAAGCCTTATCAGTAAAAAAGATGTGTTTTTTAAGTGGAAGTTTGGGAGGAACGCTGTTGTAAGGCGACTTTTTAGAGTTCTGATTAATGAATTCTTTTTCCCAGCTATAGCGTTTGATGTCCTTTCGGAGAACAACACGGCCCCGCAGGCTTTCTGCATAAATGCTTATCCATCTCAATTTCCTGCGAAGTTCATGAACCTGTTCTTCCATATCTGTAAAACCGGAACGATAACGATTAAAATATGCAGCCCCTTCAGCCAGTTCGCTTTTAATGTGTTTATGAAGCAAACTAATGTTACCGGGGGAGTTGAAATCCCCGCTAAGTGTTTTAAAAGAGCGAATTTTTGGGATATAATAATCCTTTTCAAGGAGTTTTTTATTCAATTTTTTTTCAAATGCATCGCGATTTTTTCTGAAATAATCGAGTTCTTTCTTTGTTATCGATTTATTTTTAGAGAAAAGGGCAAGTATTACAACATAATAGTCTATTTCGCCCAGAAGGTCTTCGAACTTTTTGGAGAATTTATGAAGTTTCTTTACTTCAGTCACCGGTGAAATGGCAGCATGCAGACGGAATAACGATTCAATCATAAACAACAGCCCCCGGGCATCGTTTTTATACAACCATAATGCCGGATTTTTTTGCTTTTTTGATTCGATAAGCAATTGTTCCAGTTTTTCGAAATAGGGTTCGTAAACATCACTCTGGTCTGATCTCATTGTATTCTAAAGTAACACTTTCCCTTCAATTTAGAAGCCAAAACAATATTTGGGCTCTTCTCAATAAAACAATAGTTTTGTCGAATGAACCTGGTGTTCAATGCCGTAGAAATATTTAAAGTTACAATGGTGCTTTTCGCTGTTATAGATGTAATTGGCTCTATTCCCAGCATTCTGGCATTGAAAGAAAAAGTGGGTCAAATCCAGCCATTTAAGGCTTCCTGGATTTCTTTTGCAATTATGATTGTATTCCTTTTTGTGGGACAAACAATTCTAGAGATAATTGGGATAACCGTTGGTGATTTCGCGATTG
>JAEUTM010000135.1 GCA_016788025.1 Bacteroidia bacterium | reverse complement strand
CAAAAGCTTAGCATAGTGTGCTAAAATTACTAAATTAAACTCCTTGATCTAAGCCCTGGTGTTATTAAAAAACCATAAATAGGGCCTGTTTTAATGCTATATTTACCCGTATGATCCCAGATCTGAAGGATATTCCCAATATCGATCCGCTTGGAGTCGAAGAACGTGTAACAAGATTTAACACCCGAAGTTTAAAGAAGGGCGGCAAAACAAATGCTCTTAAACTAGCACTGAGCATGATAGATCTGACAACTCTTGAAGGTAAAGACACAGACGGAAAAATCAGGCAACTTTGTTATAAGGCAATGCACTTGTCTGATGAACTTCATCTTCCTTCTGTTGCTGCCTTGTGCGTTTATCCCAATCATGTAAAAACAGCAAAGAAAGCGCTTACAAATTCTGGGATCAAAGTGGCATCAGTGGCAACTGCTTTTCCCAGCGGGAATTCCAGCCTGGAAATTAAAAAACAGGATGTTTCATTCGCTGTAAACGAAGGCGCCGATGAGATTGATATGGTCATTAGCCGTGGAGAATTTCTCAAAGGAAATTACAATTACGTATTTGACGAAATAGCCGCCATTAAGAACATTTGTATCCAACAACGCTTAAAAGTTATTCTCGAAACCGGAGAACTTGGAGCATTGGACCAGGTACGCAAAGCTTCAGAAATCGCTATACAGGCGGGGGCCGACTTCATTAAAACCTCAACAGGGAAAATTCAACCGGCGGCAACGATGCCTGTAACACTTGTGATGCTTGAAACGATTAAAGACCATTATTTGAAAACCGGGATTAAGATCGGCATGAAACCAGCCGGCGGAATTTCAAATTCGAAAACCGCGTTACAATATCTCGTAATGCTCTATGAAACGCTGGGAGATGAATGGATGAACAGTGATTATTTTCGTTTCGGGGCCAGCAGCCTGGCAAACGATATTATTTTACAGCTTGGGAAAGAAAAACATCAGGCTTATTTCAGTAAAGATTATATCAGCATTGATTAAAGATAAAAACGGAGACTGATAGGGCTGCACAAACTAAGACGCAGATTACACGGATTGCACAGATAATTGTTTTATTATGTATTAATTTTTAGAATAATCTCGCAAATAGGAAGCTAAGTGATTGATAAGTATATTATAGAGGATGGTGGACTGACATTAGATGATATTTCTTCTGAATATGGATCCATTGAGTTAAATAAACTCACTTATAAAATTATAGGTGCTTGCATGGAAATTCACATTACAATTGGTAAAGGATTTTCAGAAGCCGTGTATAAAGACTGTCTATCTATTGAACTCGATTCCGAAAAAATTCGATTTGAAAGAGAAAAAAAATTTGAAAAAATCTACAAGTGCTTAAGAATTCCACACCATTACTTTGCCGATTTTATAGTTGACGACTCTATCGTGCTTGAAATTAAGTCACAAAGCGACTTGATTGATGAAAATATCAAGCAGATTCTCAATTATCTGGCAGCTTCAAAATGTAAATACGGCATTCTTATTAATTTTGGAGAAAATTCATTGAAATTTAAACGAATTGTATTAACCAAATAAAGTATCTAAACATAGCCACTAAACAAAGATCTGCGAAATAGAAAAATACTTTTCTGTGCGCAAACCTTACCAAGTAATACTCTGTGAAATCTGTGTAATCTGCGTTAAAAACTTTCGAATTAAATGGTGTCTATTTCAAAAAATAAATCAGTGTTCAGCTGGGAATATTCTCCGGCTCCTGAATCAAAAGATCATATTAAAATAAATGATCGTTATGAATTATTCATTAACGGAAAGTTTATAAAACCGCAAAGCAAAAAACATTTCGACACGATAAATCCTGCCACCGGAGAAAAAATCTCCGAAATTGCTCTTGCGGGTGAAAAGGACGTTGAAGCGGCTGTAAAAGCTGCAAGAGAAGCCTATACAAAAACCTGGAAAAAAATGCCTGCAAAAGAAAGGGCGAAATATATTTTCAGGATTGCTCGTGTTATCCAGGAAAGAGCAAGAGAACTGGCAGTCGTTGAAAGTATCGACGGCGGCAAACCGATTCGTGAAAGTCGCGATTTTGATATTCCGCAAGCTGCCAATCACTTCTTTTATTACGCTGGCTGGGCTGACAAATTAGATTTTGCTTTCCCCAATAAAAAACCGACTTCCATAGGCGTGTGTGCTCAAATCATCCCCTGGAACTTTCCGTTGCTGATGGCCGCATGGAAAATAGCGCCGGCCTTAGCCTGTGGAAATACTGTTGTTCTGAAACCAGCAGAAACAACACCTCTTACCGCGCTTAAACTTGCCGAGATAATTCGGGATTGTGATCTTCCTCCCAGCGTTGTGAATATTATTACGGGGGATGGAAGCACTGGTGAATTTCTCGTGAATCATCCAGGTGTTGATAAAGTTGCTTTCACGGGAAGTACCGAGGTCGGAAAACGAATTCAACATTCCCTTGCCGGAAGCTCAAAAAAATTAAGCCTGGAGCTTGGAGGCAAAGCAGCACATATTATTTTAGACGATGCTCCAATCGATCAGGCCGTGGAAGGAATCATCAATGGAATTTTCTTTAACCAGGGTCATGTTTGCTGCGCAGGATCCCGTTTGTACCTGCAGGAAAATATTGCCTACACCGTCATCGAAAAACTCAAACACAGAATGCAACACCTTATTGTCGGCGATCCATTAGACAAAAATACCGACATCGGTGCAATTAACAGCAAAGCGCAATTGGACAAGATCAATCATTACCTGAATGTAGGTGTGGAGGAAGGGAATGAAATTTTTCAACCCGATTGTAACATTCCTGCGAAAGGACTTTTCTGTAAACCGACTCTCTTCCTGAACGTTGCGCAAAGTCACAAGTTAATGCAGGAGGAAATATTTGGACCTGTTTTAGCGATCCAGACATTCCGAACAATAGACGAGGTCATTGAAAAAGCGAACAACACGCCGTATGGTCTGAGCGCTGGCGTGTGGACAAACACTGGATCTCGGATCTTTGGTCTTAGTTCAAAACTAAAAGCGGGTGTGGTTTGGGCCAACACCTATAATAAGTTTGATCCAACATCTCCTTTTGGTGGATTTAAAGAAAGTGGATTTGGACGAGAAGGTGGGCTGCATGGTCTGATGCCTTATCTTCAGTTCGATTAGCTACATCCTCATTCCGATAACAAGTACGTCATCCACCTGGTCGTGCTGACCTTTCCAACTGTTGTAAGATTTTTCCACGATATCCTCCTGTTTATACATTTCTTCTTCCGAAATAGACACCAGGAGCTCTTTGAAATTCTTCAGCATGAATTTTTTTCCGTTCTCTCCTCCAAACTGATCTGCATAGCCGTCCGAAAAAATATAGAGCATATCTCCTTCCTCCATTTGAATCTCGGTTTCTTTAAAGTCCCTTGCTTCACCATAATTAAATCCGCCTATGGAGTGTTTATTGGGACTGTAAACACTAAGCGTTTTTTTTCGGATGTGCAAAAGAGGTCTTAATGCTCCACAATAAACAACTTTCTTATTCTGGTCGTC
>JAEUTM010000133.1 GCA_016788025.1 Bacteroidia bacterium | reverse complement strand
CTTAAAGGGTATTCCGACGACAAATGTACGTCCAGCTATACATATATTTTTATTTATACTTTTTATAAAACACATAAACTATATTTATATATTTGCTTATGCATTATACACTCCATCAACTCGAGGTGTTCCTGAAAGTGGCACAGTTAAAGAGCGTTACAAAAGCCTCGGAAGAATTACACATGACACAGCCAGCTGTTTCCATTCAGCTGAAGAATTTCCAGGATCAGTTCGACATTCCTCTTACAGAATTGGTGGGACGGCAACTTTACATAACAGATTTTGGTAAAGAAATCGTGGAAATGGCCGAAAGAATTATCAATGAAGTATATGCCATAAATTACAAAACACTGGCTTATAGGGGGCATTTATCGGGTCGCCTCAAAATCTCATCTGTATCCACCGGCAAATACATCATTCCTTATTTTCTTTCTGGCTTTATAAAAGAACAACAAGGAGTGGAACTGCTTCTGGATGTAACGAATAAGAGTAAAGTTATAGAGAGTCTTGAAAACAATGAAGTGGATTTTGCACTGGTGTCGGTTCTCCCGGAAAAATTAAAGGTTGACAAAATAGAGCTTATGCCGAACAAACTATACGTGGTGGGTAATAGGGAAAAGTCATTCAAAAAATCAACATACAACAAAAACATATTCGAAAATCTTCCCATGATCTTCAGGGAACAGGGCTCAGGAACGAGGGTAGTGATGGAAAGATTTATTTCTAAAAACAAACTCCCGGTTCTGAAAAAAATGGAATTAACGTCGAATGAAGCGGTTAAACAGGCCGTGATAGCTGGATTAGGTTATTCCATCATGCCACTAATCGGAATTAAAAATGAACTGTTAAATCACGATTTGCAAATTGTCAACGTAAAAGGTTTTCCAATTAAATCTACCTGGCATCTGATCTGGTTAAAAAATAAAAAATTTTCACCCGTGGCCGATGCCTATCTATCCTATCTAAAGCATGAAAAGGAAAAAATCATCAGCGACAAATTTGAATGGTTTGAGAAGTACTAGCCGAAACTCAACAATTTGCATCTCAACCTAGTGCTTGTGTTTAAACCGATAGCCCAGACCAAACTGCACAAGGTCCACCTTGTAACCAAGGGTTAACTCTGAGTAAACAAAAATATTAGGGCGGTAATAATATTTTATCATAGCTCCAAGACCCAGAGCTAATGAATAAGTTACGGCCTGTGGCTTGTCAAACTTAGCATTCAGTGATCCCGACTGAGTCATATTCACCCGGGTACCAATCATGTAAATTGAAGAAAAATCCCATCGCCTCGAAATAAAGAATTTATCGTGGTGCGATATTTTTAACGCAGCAAGCGCACTCGACCAGTTTTTCTGAACTTCGTTGCCATTAATCTGGCGCGACTTTTGTCCATGCCAGAATGATAAGTAGATGCCTGCGCCCCAATGTTCCTGGCCAGTGGTAATCGCTTGCAAATCGAATCCAAGAGCAACAAAGGGCGATTTGAGATAATAATCATAACTTTTAAAATAGCCGGGTTCAAGATGACGCGACAATGCACCAACGCCACCGTACACTAAAGATGTTCCTTTTGAATAGGAAGGATTTGACCACAAATTTTGCGCGAACGCATTTGCACACGTAAAGCAGAGAAGAATAATTATAGAAGTTGTTATGTTCTTCATCTTGTTAAATCAGTTCATACTCCAATGTACCATTTAAATAGATCAAATCCAACATGAGTTTGATGTATTTGAGTTTGTATTCCAATTGTTTTAGTTCGGTTTCCAGCCACTTGGCTTCACGAGTGTTCAGGAGAAACAAGGAACTCTCGCCGTTTTGAAATTTTAACTTTTCAGCTTCTACCAAAACTCTGCTAAATGCCGCAGCTTTTTTTGCATTAATTACCTGCTGTTCGGTAATTTTCAGCGTTTCCACCATATAACGTTGTTTGTAATTAAGTTCGTTTGTTTTATTAATTAACTCCAGTGAATTGTTTCGTGTTGCAATACGCGCCAATTTGTAGTCAAAACGCTGTTTTCTAAGAAACAGTGGAAAAGCAAAACTTGCACCCCATTTGTAGTTGTTTTGATTAAGAATAACATTTGTTCGTGCATCCACTGTTCCAAGAAGATTGTAGCTGACATTTAACTGAGGTTTTATAAGCTCCTTCCTGAACCGCGTCTCTGTTTCCAACAATCCCTGTTTTGCATGGTATTGCTCCAGGATCGGATTTCCGGGTACTTTCGAAATTTCGTCGCGGCTTCTTTTTAAAAACAGTTCAAATACGGCATCCAGACTGTCGCGAGGAATCAAACCAACAATGCTCTCCTCCGATTTTCCCTTGTATATTGCAAGAAGAGAATTGTATTCCTTTATTAATTCTGCCTCACTCGCTTGTCTTTCAAGGATTCTTGCCTGAAAAAAAATAGAGGCCTCAACAGTATCCACGGAAGCTCTTTCTCCGCTCAATGCTAAGGTTTCAATTCCTTGTGCCCTCTGCAGAGCCAATTCGGCAAAATAAGCATATAACGAATTTTGTTTCGCAACGTAAAGAAAGTTCACATAAGCATTAGTGGCAAAATGAAGTAAATCGTTTAACTGGATTTTTTGCTCGGAGCTATAATAATCGGAATAGTAACGTGCCTTTAAAATATCCGCTCTGCGTTTATCAAAAAACAATCCCTGTAAAACGTTTGTTTCTATTCCTGCGAAAGGCTGACCTGACGAGGGAGTATAATTTTCCGGGTTAATATTAATTCCTTGCCCGTAAAGATATCCCGCTTTGAGATAGTTGGATGCAAACAAGGGTTGCTTGATCTCAGCAAATCCGGTAGTATAATAATGTGTTTTATTAAAGAACTTGTTGTCCACAGACGCTGATATTTGCGGATCATAGTTCCCCAGGGCCGATTTGTATTGCGCCGCAGCGATTTCTTTATTATTTTCTGCCTTCTCCGAGATAGGATTATATTGTTTTACATGGCTCAGAAAACCATTGTAATCGAGATTTTGTCCTCTCAAGAGGCCGAAACAAAACGTAACAAGAGCTAATATTTTTACTTTATTTTTTCTCACGCTTATTGCCTTCAGCCATTTCGTTTTTTCCATAAAATTCAGGTGGGAAACCATTGGCTTTACGCCATAACTCGTAAATCACCGGAACATCTTTTAGAAGGGCAAAACCTTTTACCCCACCGCCTATCTGTATTTGAGACGGCCAGTTTTCGCCTTTGTTTACTGCCAGTATCCTGAACTTTCCATTTTTTGAAATAACTTTATCATAACTTAAGATCTCTGCACTGAAGGTCCCGTAGCTCATTCCCGGCCAGCCCGAAAATGCGAAGGCTGGCCAGCCATCAAAAATAAGTTGCACCTGCTCGCCTTTTCTGATAAGTGGCAAATCTATGGGATCAACATATAATTCAACGGCCTGTTCTTTTCCTACCGGCACAATATCACAAATCATCCCACCTTCTTTAACTATTTCTCCAATGCCTTTTACAGCAAGATTTGCAACATACCCGTCTTGCGGCGCCAGCACATAATAAAATTGACTTCTTTGGGAATAATTAGACAGTTGATTCTGAAGTTTGGTCAACGAACCTTCCGCCTCATAAAGCATCGAAATTGTGCTATACTTTTCCGACTCCGTTTTCATCAACTTCTCGTTATACTCCTGGAGTGTGGAGTTGAGTTCAATTTCTGTATTAAGCAATTCGTTTCGCGTGGCAACAACTTTATTGTCAGCCGCAATCCTTTTTGCATACGCTTCCTGGACCTTAACTTTCCTGTTTTCTAAATCTGTCTTTGAAATAACACCCTTCGAAAGCAGGTCTTCATAGCGTTTAAACTGATCTTCCGCAACCTTATAATTGTTAAGGGCGGCTAATGCTTCTGCACTGTCGGCCGTGAGTTTTGACCTGGTTTGTACTATTTTGTTCCTGACCTGTTCTGTTTTGAGACGAAGCGATTTGTTAAGCGCATCTATTTGTTGATTGATGGCATTTACTTTCATTTCGTAAGATTCCATGGACACTTCTTTTGCCTTTACCTGAGCTTCAGATCGCTCCACCAGTAAAGAGTCCATGTACTCTTCCTTAATTTCCGATATAAAAGCGATTGTATCGTTCTTTTTAACGAAATCGCCATCTTTAATATACCATCTTTCCACTCGTCCCGCAATTCGGGAGGTAATTTGCTGGGGCCGGTTTTCCGGGTTCACAACACTTACCTCTCCCGTCATATTTACGCTTTGTGTCCATGGCATAAAAAGAACAACAACTGTAATAATTAAACAGGTATAATAAAACCACTTTACCGTTTTTGAATAACGGTGCTGGTAAATGTTTTTAATGGCTGAAAAAGAGTGGTGTCCTTCCGCATTAAGAAAAGAGTCATCCTGGTTTTTTGAAAACAGAATTTCAATTTTATACAATCCAGTGACGATATCGTAACAGGTGCCCAGACTGTTTACAAGTTTCTCCACCGAATTTATTACCAACAGGATAATAATTTCAGAAGCTACAAATTGCCCAATATTTAATTCGCCTATTTGCACGAGATACGTACCAATAAAAAGAAGTATGCTTACGAAAAACAACTTAAAAAACAGAATGCCTTTGTACTGGTGTTCGAACGTTAAATAATAATCCTTGCGGTGGGAGACATACTGATTCAGTTCATCGTCAATCTCGGTATGGTTAGTCGCCTGAGCAGAGAGCTTTTCAAAAATAGCATACTTTCGTGTGGAAGTATGTACGTTGGCATCCTGGGCCTTCTTCCCATAATAACTTACAATCAGAAAAAATATGGTGCCGAGTACAATCGAAAAAAGTACAAACCATGAACTGTAGGCAGGTAAAATCAATAAACCGAAAACGATACTGATTACGGAAAACGAGAAGTCCAGAAGTATCTTACCGATACCCTTCTGCAGGGTAACCACTTCAAAAAAATGTGCAACCCTGTCTTTAATGGAAGGATCCTTTCCAACCACCTTTGAAATACGTTCCGTGACTTCGCAAAAAATCTTCTCCTGCAAGGTTTCATTCAGGCGCATTTGCCAGAGTTGCAAAAGACCAATTAAACCTGTAACCACAACCGTTAGAAAACTTAACAAGAATAACGAAGCAGAAAAACGACCCGCCATCGTATAAGTAATGATCCCCTGTATGGTAAGCGGTATGGTAACATAAAAAGCACCCTGCAGTAATGCAAGAAGGTAAATGTTGTAAATAACCTTCTGCTCCTTAGCCAGCCACTTAAAAAGCAACTTTATCTTAGAATGAATCATATCTGGTTGGTATTTTCTCTGATTATTTCCGAGAATGCTTCGTTGCACTGCGTAATAGGGGTTGAAAATACTTTCATGCTGCCATGTCCGCTTTTTTCAAGACTTTTCAGAACCTGGTCAAACAAAAGAGCCTTTGTTTGCCCTGTAATTACATAGTTGGTATGCTCTACAATACCCTGGTCTGTTTTCATAAAAGAGTGATTGTCTTTATCTATAGACGCGTGAGCCATCAGGCCAGCTTCCATAAGACTCTCTACCACTTTTTTCGCGTCCTTTTCCGATTCGAGATATATGTGAATGTTAACCATTAATTTGACACAAATATAGTAATATTTTATGACATGATAGTATTACTATCTAAGATGATTGTATTTTATGTTTTTTTAGTATATTTGCTCACATTCTCAATACTATGCAACTAGCGGTTCGTTTTAAAATGAATGACAAACTCTATCTCCGGAACCCCGAGGATAGTGAAACTGGCAGGAATATTGTTCAAAAAGGACTTCTTATGATTAACAAGCTGGGATTTGAAGAGTTCACATTCAAAAAACTGGCAGTAGAGTTAAAAACATCCGAGGCCTCTATTTACCGGTATTTTGAAAATAAGCATCGTTTGTTGGTGTACCTGATTACCTGGTATTGGAACTATCTGGAATATAAGGTAATGTTTAACATCCATAACATTTCCGACCCAAAAGTAAAATTAAAGTCCATTATCCGGCTTTTAACGCTTGAACCGGAAAAGACAAATTCTGACACCGAATTTATCTCGGAATGGCAGGCATACCAGCTCGTAAAGTGGGAGGCTTCAAAAACCTACCTAACGCGCAATGTAACCAAAGACAATAAAAACAGGCTTTTTAAACCCTATAAAGATCTTTCGGCAAGAATTTCAGCAGTAATTCAGGAATTCAACCCAAAATATGAATTCCCGAATTCACTGGCCAGTACATTGCTTGAGATGTCGCACGCACAAAAATTCTTTATGGAGAATTTACCCGCCCTTAGCGATGCAAAAGAAAATGATATTATCAGTCTCACCGTATTTCTTGAAGATCTTGTTTTCAGCGCACTAAAAAAATAACTTCCTCAGGGAAAGTTTACAAGCCCTATTTACATTTTGCATTACTTTCTAAATTTGCTTATATAATTTTTTAAAGAAAATGACGTTGTTAATGTATTGAGGAAAAATCTTGTCATAATAGCCATTCTTAATTGTGTTTGGCTATACGCTCAGCATAACTACAAGTCGCCGTATCGCGTTGGTCTTAAGCTGGGATATTCGTATCATACGCTTACGGGTGATTTCACGAACAGTCGTCCTGCCGGCGACTTTTTAGCGGGATTCTGGTTCCAGCTTAGACTGAACAAAAAATGGACGGCTCAACCAGAACTTCTACTTCTAGATAAGGGAATCGGTGATGCACAATTCAGAAACAAGAGCCCACATCAGGTCAACCTTCATTATTTCGAAATTCCTCTCCTTTTTCAGTACCATACTAAGAGTATATACTATGAATTTGGTCCTGGTTTAGGGTATCTGCTTAATCGTGAGGAACACTTAAATGGCAATTTATCACCCGAACTGGTAAATGATTCTCCATTCAGGAGAAGCGAACTTTCATTCAACCTAGGTGTGGGCTGCCGATTAAATGAGAAGTGGGCACTCGGGTTAAGACTTAGCCATTCTTTATTACCGGTGAGAAGCGCTGTGCCTTCAGTTTCTGGAGAATCTTATAATCGGTTGCTGGGTCTATCTATAAGTCGCCAGTTGAGGAAGAAAAAAGCTAACAACTCAGACGAGCAATAGTTAGATGAGAATTTTCTCTTTTGAAAGCGAGCTTTTAAACTTGCGTCAAATTAAAAAAGGCGTGCTTATCGTACGCCTTTTGATTTATCAGGGGACAAAAAGTCCCCAGGTTCGAGCAAATTTATTCCAGATTTAAATAAAATATTGGATTATTTGCGAAAGGATTAGCTCACTTCGTTCGCTGATCCCGTAATGGTGGGCCCGCACTGAACTGAAGCGCCCTAAAGGGCTTTTTCTTTTTTCGAATCGCCCATGAAAGCAAGCTTCAGCGCTCATCAAAAAAAGAAAACCCCTTTCTTAGGAAAGGGGCGCTTCTAATTCAGTGCGGGCAAAGAGTTCCCAAGTTCGAACCTTAATAATTCTGAAGTGAAATCGCTGCGCAATTTCACTTCAGGCCCGCCACGAAGCGAAAAAACCCTCCCGGAATTACCGAAAGGGTTTTTTCTGCTTCTGTGGCGGAAAGTGAGGGATTCGAACCCCCGGACCTGTTACAGTCAACAGTTTTCAAGACTGCCGCATTAGACCACTCTGCCAACTTTCCGGGGGCAAAATTACTATATTTTTTATAACTGGTAAGATTTTTCTTACATTTTTTTTATAACTTTATATGAATGCCAATGAAGCGCCGCTTAAACATTCTCAAATGCCTGTTATTACTGGCCTTTTCGAGCATCATCCCTGTTGATTCTGATGCTCAGATTACTGCTTATTTTAGCACAAATGTCTTCAACACGCCTCAAAATGAACCGTATCTTGAGACGTATGTCACCCTTAGTGGTAATTCCCTGGCTGCCGGACAGGTAAACGGTCACCTCGAAAATTCAGTAACGATACTATTTACGCTTTTTAAAGATTCAACCATTGTAAAAGCCAATAAATACCGACTTACCGGCCCGCCTTTCGATACCATTATCATGCCACCGGTTTTTATAGATCAGCAACGTTATTCCATTCCTAACGGTCAGTACACTATCAAGCTGAGTGTCAGCGATAATTATGCGCCAAACACAGCGCCCCTTGTTCTCACAAAAAATATCACGGTTAATTATTCAGGAAAAGATGTCGAATCCTCAGAGATTCAGGCCCTGGAGAGTTACAAAAAAGCACTGGTGGAAGGCAAACTATCTAAGTCCGGTTTTGATCTGATTCCCTATTCCGTAAATTATTATCCTGAAACAAATTCCAATCTTGCTTTTTATTTTGAATCTTACAATCTCAATAAAATTATAGGCGAAGGCAAAGCTTTTGTCTATGCATATTATCTTGAAAAAAGCGACAACCCTGGAACTCCGCTGGCTAATTTCGGACACTTTCGTAAAATGACGGCAGGTGCCGTAAATCCCCTGCTTAGCCGTTTAGATATTTCACAACTCGGAACCGGAAGTTATAACCTGGTGATTGATATAAAAGACGAGAATAATAAATTACAGCTCCAGCGCAAATATTTTTTCCAGCGCCTCAATAGAGCCGTGGATCTTCTCGCTATTGGAGAAAACAACGAAAAACGAACACTGGCAGAGTACTTTGGTCAGTGTAATAATGTCGATACTTTAAAAATGTTTGTAGAGTGCCTTTGGCCAATAGCCGGAACGGTTGACAAGGAAAGAATCATTAACCAATCTTTAAAGAAGGATCCACAGATCATGAAGAACTTTATCGTTGACTTCTGGCAACGTAGAGCAGCTGACACTGCAAATCCACTATCACTTTGGGCTGCTTATTATAAGAATGTACAAACTGTAATGACCCTTTTTAAATGTGGGAAACAACCCGGTTATTACACGGATCGCGGTCGCGTGTACCTGCAATACGGCGCCCCGAGCCAGCGATCGGTCCAACTAATGGAAAACAACACGTTCCCTTATGAGATCTGGATGTATTATCGAACAGCCGACCAGGTAAATGGCCAGTTTTTTAGTAATCGTAGATTTGTATTTGTAAATAAAATGCTTGGCGACGACTGTTATATGCTTATTCATAGCGATATGCGCGGTGAGATCAACAATCCGCGTTGGCAGTTCGAAATTGCCAGGAGAAATAACAATGGCGCGGGGAATCCCGATCAAACCACACCGGCCGGCACACAGGACAATCAGTTTAATGAAATCTTTACAAGTCCGCGCTAAGCAGGTATGAGCAAACTAAAAGTAGCGGTAGTTATTCTTAATTTTAATGGTAGGAAATTTCTGGAGAAATTTCTTCCCAATGTTATTTCTCACTCACAACCACACGAAGTGATTGTAGCAGATAATGCCAGCTCCGACGATTCCATTGCTTTCCTGAAACAAAATTATCCTTCACTTCGCGTTATCCAAACCGGTGGGAATTTTGGCTACGCAGAGGGTTATAATAAAGCGCTGAAACAGGTTAACGCTGAGTATTTTATTTTGTTGAACAGTGATGTTGAAGTTTCCGAAAACTGGATAGATCCTCTGCTTAATTTGATGGATTCAGACATTTCGATTGCCGCATGTCAACCAAAAATTATCGATTACGCAAAACGCGATACATTTGAATATGCAGGTGCCAGTGGTGGTTTCCTGGACAAATACGGTTATCCTTTTTGCAGAGGACGAATTTTTAATAGTCTCGAAAAAGACCATTCCCAATACAATAATGCTACAGAAGTTTTCTGGGCTACCGGAGCCTGCCTTTTTGTAAGGGCCTCAGCATTTAATCAAATTGGCGGTTTCGACGGACGTTATTTTGCGCACATGGAAGAAATAGATCTCTGCTGGCGCTTAAAAAATTTCGGATATAAAATTTTTGTAGAACCGAAGTCTGTCGTTTATCATATCGGCGGTGGAACATTGAATAAACTGTCGAGACAAAAAACCTATTTAAACTTCAGGAATAACCTTGCAACATTTACTAAAAATCATCCTTCTAGGCTTTTATTGTCAAAAGTATTTTACAGGATGATATTAGATGGGGTTGCGGCTTTTAAATTTCTTCTCTCGGGTCAGGCAAAACACTTTTTTGCAGTAATACACGCACATTTTACATTCTATACCTGGCTGCCTTCCATTCTCAGAGAACGCGATTCTCTGAAAAAGCAAAAGAATTTTCGCTACAACTTCACCAATGTCTACAACGGCAATATTGTTTGGGAGCATTATGTGAAAGGCCTTAAGAAATTTTCTGACTTGAAAAAACCTTTCTTCTAAGTTAATTAGTTGAAATTACCTTGTCAGATTTTCCTGAGATCATGTAGAGCCCAAGGAAAGTCAAAACACCATTTAGGAGAATAAGCTCGTTGCCTATTTTGTATCCGTTAAACAGGCTTTGTGATAAACCGGATAGCCCGAGTTCTGTATGAAGTTTCTTTTCGTACCACTCCGGACTGCTGCAGACATCCAGCCCTAAAACAATCAACGGCGCCACAACACAAATTGTCCATATCAGCTTT
>JAEUTM010000090.1 GCA_016788025.1 Bacteroidia bacterium | reverse complement strand
AATCGTAATTCAGTTTATTGTCAAACAGAAGCGTAAGTTTACCAGTTTTAATGTTCAACATATACGGATCGAAATATTCTTTGTTACGTTTGTTTATTGCTACAATCAGATCGTCTTCATGACCCTTCACAAACTCGAGCGCATCGAGAATTTCACTGCGCACGCCCGGGAACGGTGTGAGACATATGACACCACTGCCATCGGGACTAACTGAAAAGATCTGAAAGTTCTCATCCCCACCAATATCCTGTTGATAGACGATACGATCACCTTTCCAGAAATAACCAAAAATACTTCTCAGGGTGTCGTTTGTTACACGAATGGCCTTAGCTCCCTCTTCTGCGGGCTGCACAAAAATATTGGTCTTACCTTTGTAATCGGACCGGTAAGAAAAATACTTGCCATCTTTCGAAATGCGGAAACCTGCCTTTTCGGGGTTCTTAAAAAATAATTTGAAATCTACCTCTTTCGCCGGTGTTTCTTTGTTTTCGGCATGCTCATCCTTTTTATCGGAGCTGCAACTTGTAGTTGTAACCGCAAGCGACGCCGTTAAAGCTGTTAACAGAAATATTCGTTTCATGGATTAGGTTTTAGAATCTAAATATCCAGAAACGAAATCAGATTTAAAATTAAAATGTTATAATCTACACGACCGGCAAAAAAAGGGTTTCGACCGGGATTTTATTTAACAGTTTTTTTAGCCAGAATGGCGTTAGCGTCGTTGATGAATTTTACTTCCTCGCGACCCATTTCAGCCCCTCCCGGGTAACCCGTAGAGCCCAGCGCATTGATGCTATATCTTGTGCCGCCGGTTTGTGGACTCATAAAAAAAAGCCATACCGTTGGGTACCCTTGTACACCGAAAGTACGCTGCAGGCTACTGTTCTGTTGTTGCAACTCCGGGCTTAATTGTTTGCCTCTTGGAAAATCGAGTTCAACAAGTACAACATTTTCGTGAGCCCAGCGAATAAATTCTTTTTTAGAAAAAACATGTGCCTGCAGTTTTTTGCACCAGCCGCACCAATCACTACCGGTGAAAAACGCAAAAATTGGCTTATTGCTGGCGTTTGAAACCTCGGCAGCCTTTGTAATGTCTGTGTACCATACAAGTTCTTCTTTAGGACCGATCTCCTGTGCTGTTGTATGAGTTACACACAAAGATAAAATGCTGACAAAAACAAAAATTATTCTTTTCATGATACGAATTTAAGATTTTTCGATGAATGTTTTTAATACTCCAAGAGTGGTATTCCAGTAAAAAACCACATGTTTGTATATTGATTCTGTTGGGAAATTACTAAGACGAAGCTTTAAAAGAGTAGTATCGGTTTGAGGTGTTATCTCAAAATCAACTATGGTATAGTTCTCAGGCAGATCTTGTAAAGCTGACAAAGAACTCAAGTGAGAATAAGAAAAGCGCCGAAACTCATCTGCATGCAAAACATAACCTTTGTTTTTAAATGGCACCCAATGTAACTTACCAGTAACCGTAAAAGGCTCACCCGGCATTTTGCCAGCTTCTACTTCCAAACCCTCATCCAGCATCCATTGTTTTACCAAATCAGCTGAACTGATAGCTTGCCAAACTTTTTCAGCACTTGCATTCACAGAAATGCTTTTCGTAAAATCAGGGAAGGTTTTCATTCCAGATCTAAGTTACATTAGATTGTAATAAACAGCGTCTCTGAAAAGGCA
>JAEUTM010000083.1 GCA_016788025.1 Bacteroidia bacterium | reverse complement strand
GCCAAGTTTCTGCATGGCTTCAATTTTTCCAACTGTACTCGCAACATCAACCTGATCGTCGAGTAACCACGGATAGGTTGGCATGATTGAACCAGGCGACATGGATGTAGGATCCATCATATGGTTATAGTGCCAGCTGTCCGGATATTTTCCACCCAAACGTGCCAGATCTGGCCCGGTTCTTTTAGAACCCCATTGGAACGGGTGATCGTAAACAAACTCGCCGGCTTTTGAATATTCACCATAACGCGAAGTCTCATCCCTGAATGGTCTCACCATCTGAGAGTGGCAGGTGTAACAACCTTCACGCACATAAATGTCGCGACCCTGCAACTCCAATGGTGTGTACGGCTTCACGCTGGAAATGGTAGGAATATTAGATTTCACAAGGAATACCGGCACAAATTCCACAATACCGCCAATGGTTACTACAATTAAGCTCACAATCATTAATTGAACAGGTTTGCGTTCGATCCAGCGATGCCAGTGATCTTTGGTGTGACCATGATATACCGGTGACAAAGCAGGAGCTTCAGCATCTTCATTCGCAATAAATGAACCGGATTTTACAGTTTTAATTACGTTATAAACCATTAGTAACGCGCCCACAAGGAAAAGGGTTCCACCAACAGCGCGTGCGGCGTAGAATGGAGCCATTTTGGTAACGCTGTCCATGAACTGCCATTTTAACTGTCCTTCAGGAGTAAATTCTTTCCACATTAAACTTTGCATGATACCAGCCCAATACATTGGTACCGCATAAAGCACAATTCCTAAAGTACCGATCCAGAAGTGCATGCTTGCGAGTTTCTCCGAATACAATTTTGTATTAAACATACGTGGGATGAGCCAGTAGATAATACCAAAGGTTAAGAAACCGTTCCAGCCCAAAGCGCCAACATGTACGTGGGCGATGGTCCAGTCAGTAAAGTGACTGATGGCATTTACCGATTTTAATGAGAGCATTGGTCCTTCGAAGGTTGCCATACCATAAGCTGTTACAGCAACAACGAGAAATTTTAGAACTACACTGTCTCTAACCCGGTCCCAGGCACCACGAAGCGTAAGAAGACCGTTGATCATACCACCCCAGGATGGAGCAATGAGCATTACCGAGAACACAACACCCAAAGACTGAGCCCAGTCGGGAACAGCGGTATAAAGAAGGTGGTGAGGACCGGCCCAGATATAAATAAAGATCAGGGCCCAAAAGTGAATAATTGAAAGACGATACGAATACACCGGACGATTTGCTGCTTTCGGAAGGAAATAATACATCAGCCCCAGATATGGAGTGGTTAAGAAAAAGGCCACGGCATTGTGACCATACCACCATTGCACCAAAGCATCCTGAACACCCGCATACCATGAATAGGATTTCCAGAAAGAAACCGGGATTTCGATAGAGTTAACAATGTGGAGCAGCGCAACTGTTACAAAAGTTCCGATATAAAACCAAATAGCAACGTATAAATGCCTTTCTCTTCTGCGCAAAATAGTCCCAAACATATTCCAGCCAAACACCACCCAGATTAAAGCAATGAGAATGTCTATCGGCCATTCAAGCTCGGCGTACTCTTTACCCGTTGTTTTTCCCAACAATAAGGTCACTGCGGCGAGTACAATAATTAATTGCCAGCCCCAGAAGTGAACCTTGCTAAGAAAGTCACTGAACATGCGTGCTTTTAGCAAACGCTGCAAAGAGTAATACACTCCCATAAAAATTCCATTCCCCACAAAAGCAAAAATTACAGCGTTCGTGTGTACCGGTCGAACACGACCGAAGGTCGTTTGGGCCGTTTCAAAATTAAGGACAGGCCATACCAGCTGCAGGGCGGCCACTAATCCTGCCAGCATGCCTACAATACCCCATACAATAGTGGCGTAGGCAAACTGTTTTACGATCTTGTTGTCATACTGAAACTTTTCGATTTCCATAGGTTTGTTTTTATTTCGTGTTTTTATTTCGGGTTTGTTGTATTGGTTTTTATTGTATTTCGATTTTCTTCGTTCGCCTGGGCTTTTTCGAAATGCCGTGGATGGTTCTGATTATTTTCTGACAGTAGTTCATCATCGAAGAGCATCCTGACGGAAGGGGTGTAATCGTCTTCGTATTGATCGTTTTTCACCGACCAGATGAAGGCTATTAAAAAGCAAATGGCGATGCTGAGGCTGGCGGCAAGAAGTATAAGAATAACACTCATTACGGCAGTAAAAGTACAGGGCAAAAAAAAAACGCATCATGACAATGCGCAGGAGAAAAAATGATTTATGTCAGTTGGAAAATCTATGCAGAAAACTTAGTGTTTACCTGCTCTTGAAGCCAGGCAAAGGCATCTGTTTCGTTGCTAAATATTTTAGGAACCACTTTGGGTCTTTCGAAAATGAGTAAAAGTTTGAGACGGATTTTACTTATCAGATCCTTAGAAACGTATGCCAGAGCTGTAAGATTGTCAAGATAATCGCTTCCGCCGAGGTAATCCATGGCTTCCTCGCTCAGTTCGTGTTTACTCGAAGAATCGAACAATAAGGCGAAGGGCTTTCCTTTAGATTTCTCAAATCCGTAACAATACACGTAAATAACGTCTTCTACCTCTACCACTGCGTTTTCAGCAAATTTTAATTTTAAAATGCCGT
>JAEUTM010000065.1 GCA_016788025.1 Bacteroidia bacterium | reverse complement strand
CTTAAATAAGTAGCCGGGATGGAGCAACTGCTTTCATTGCCACTTTGGTTATGATATTTAAACAAAGCTTCAAGGTCTGCCTGTAAATTCTTTTCCTTACCGTTTTTTCGCGCGGCTTCAAAAGCATTCATAGTTGGTCCGTAAAAATTTTTGAACTTTTCCAGGAACACTTCTGGCGAAAACGCTGCATTAAAGGTGAAGGTGTCCTTTTCAAAAAAAATACATTCCTTTCTTATTCCCGCCTTGCCGAAACGTTCTATCACCTGGTCTTCCATGCCCCAAAGCATCGGGCTCACAAATCCATCCGGTGGAGCAGGAGTATACATGGAACTGGTCTGCAAGACCTGGGCAACAAGTGTGGGGTCCCCGGGGATCCAGTTACCCATAATTATTTTACCTCCGGGACGCGTTACCCTTACCATTTCTTTCGCAACGTTTACCGGGTTCGATGCGAACATCGCACCAAAAATGCTCAGCACCACATCAAAACTGTTGTTGTCAATATCTACCAGGTCGGCAGCATCTCCCTCTTCAAATTTAAGGTTAGAAAGTTTTTCTTCTCTGGCGCGGTCATTTCCAGCCTGAACGAGATTAGACGCAATATCTATCCCTAAAACTTTTGCGCCTTTACGTGCGGCAGGAATTGCAGTGGTTCCGTCACCTGAGCCCAGATCCAGAACTTTCATGCCTTTGGTGATTCCTATTTTATTAATTAACGCCTCACCACTTTCGCGCATCGTTGCGGCTATTTGTGTAAAGTCTCCTTTTTCCCACAGTACTTTGTTTGAATTGATCATGTAATTTGTTTCTGTATTCATAATTGGTTTTTATTATGACACAAAATTACTTTGACGATCGCGGACGAGCTTTGCTTAAAAGCTCAAAAACCTGACTTTAAAGCTCAGATAAAGATTGATGTTTTAAGTTTGTTGGTGCAGTTCCGAAACGCTTGCGAAAGGCGCGACTGAAATGCGAGGCACTCTCAAATCCTGATTCAAAGGAGGCTTCTGCTACTGTTTTGCCTTTTTTGCTTAATAGTTGCGCAGCATGATTCAAACGTTTTTCCAATAACCATTTTCCAGGTGAAGTGCGAAATATATTTTCGAAATCGCGTTTAAAAGCCGCCAGGCTTCTGGCGCTGAGACGGGCAAACTCCTCTAGTTTTAGGTTAAAACAAAAATTTTCTTCCATAACCTGTTGCAGGTTAATGACTCTTGGTTGATTTACCAGAGAATGGAAATAGTCACGCAGCGAGGTGTTTGACGTGTCGTCGGCCAGTGTTAAAACAAGCTCTTTAAATTTAAGTTCCAATAAAGCCTGGTCCGGTTCGCGGTTACTATCAAAATAATGCATCATGGAAGAGAAAAAAGCCTGAACCATGGCATTGTCAGAAATGGCGATGATAGGATCTGATTTTGTAATGGAACTAGTTTGTGCTACCGTTTTATGCTGCAGACTTTCACGAATGAATTCATCGGGCATAAAGAAAAAGATAAAACAGGAGCCCTTTTCAAAAAACTGCTCCACGATGCAGGCGCCTTTTCTTACAAAAGCACAGTTACCTTTTTTGAGGTCGTAGGTACCCTCAGAGGTGTGCCAGGTTTTTCGGCCATCCACCACGTAAACAAAATAGTTGTAATGACTCCAGGCATCTTCGTATTTGTTCTGCAACAAACAATTGAATAAAGTGATTAATGAATCACCAACACGAAGTTGACGGTAAAAGTCAGGATTCTCTTTTATTTTTTCGTAAAGATTAAACAAGGGACGATCGAATGGGGCAACAAATTTAAGACAAATCCCCCGTTTAAATGGTCTTTTGCTAAATTTGGGAATTTCCTTCTAAATGGATTTAAACGTCTGCATGCCGTGTTTTCAATGATTTCGGCCAGGTTCGCTCTTGTTATTTTTTACAGCAGGTTCAGTTTTTTCACAGAACAAAATGTCTTTTGAGGACAGTATCCGTATAACTTATAAAATACCGGACCCGGCCTATGCTGTTCTTTCTGCAGGTTCAGTTCTTGAAATGTAACTCGCGGGAACCCGTAAAACAATTAGTAATTATTAAGTCTCGGTAGAGGATAAGTTTGGGATTGGCTCCAATCACTGTTTTATTGCGGCTTAATTGGTAAAAAACGGAGGTATAAAATGGGAAACAAATCACAATACAAAGAAAAATGTTACTAGGTAATATGCGTGTTATATTTTTTGATGAAAAGAAATCCGTATTCCACAACCAGATCACTCTGTGTGCTAATTTTGAGAGAACCGCCGGATTTCGTTAAAGGCCAGCACCTGGTTTTTTGCTGGTTCTGGTCTTATATTATCCACGCCATTCATCAGGTTTTTGTAATCACTGCTTCTGAAAAAAACAATATTATTATTGTCCGTTACCGTCCACATCAGGTTTTGTGCAGTTGGGTTGCAGCGCACTGCCTCACCTTTTGTGAAACGGTAAACGGTGTTTTTTCCTTTTTCTACAAGATAAATGCTGCCATAGTTCAAACTTTCTGTTACTTTGTTTTTTGTGTCGGCACTTTTGTTTTTAAATAGGATTGCAAAGGGAGGAGGGGGAAGGGGACGGTCTATATTATACACACCGGTGCGATTAATTGAAAAAGTTCTTAAAGCATTGGCTCCCGTAATCATTTTTCTTTCTGTTGCTACCAACTGTGCGCTTTTGTATTTCGCCAGTTCAGCATTTACCTGACTAAGTTTTTCCTGCTCTTCAACAGTTCTGCTTTCATTTTTTTGAACAGCCTGTTTGTGTTTGGCCTCAAAAGCTTCCAGGGCTTTGTTGTAGTTCGCCTCATCAAACACTGGTCTTGCATATAATGAGATCGTGGTGTCGGCTTTTTTAAGTTTCACAATATAAATACCGGGTTCGCCCGAGGACAACAGGAGAATTTTGGTCCAGCTAATCTGGTAGTATTCTGATTTGAATTTCGAGCATCCGGTGAAGATTTCCTCCTGACGACCTACATCTGACACCTCAAATAGCACATTTTCATAAGCCGACAGTTCTGGAAATTCCTGTTTGTCAAAATCTATTTTAAAGGAATATTTTTTTGGATCGTTTAAAACAGGTTTTATTAACGAGGGTTTTGTCTCCGTGACAAGGTTTAGTTCTTTTGCGGGAACAGCTTGTCTTTTATTGTTAGTCACGCCATCACCGCCACCTGTTTGCTTAATATGATCTTTACCCCTGTAAATCCAGTTCCTCCTAATGGTGTCCAGTTCATAAAGATTATATTTTGGATCATTGGAAGAGGAAGCCATCAGGATCTGAATTTTCTGATTTTTTTCCAGTTGAAGTTCCCGGTTATTGTTAAAAGCACGAATCTCTATCATGCCCGCTGACTCCAGGTTACGTTTGGTTCCTGCGGAATCGTAAGTCATAGGAATTCCGGACAAGAAAATATCAAGTGGGTCGTGGAATTCACGGTAGCGGATATCAATGCTATCTGCTGCAGAAATGTTGCCGGAGTTTTCGAATGCAGCTCCTGGAATTGAAATTTCGCTCCCTGTAAAATGATGAATTGTCCCTCCATTTTTTGCGCTGATCCGATAATTACTATAAAGTATTTCTTTTCCAGGAAGTGGTGGCTGGATAAATGCTGCAGTTGCAGTAGGTTCTTCAGTAATTGGCAGGATTTGATTTTTCTGCGAAGCTTTGCTGAATGTTATTAAAGCGGTCGTTATTCCTGCCGCACAAATAGCTGCGGCACCCCAGCTGAACATTTTACGGAACGTCAACTTTTTAAGGATATTATAGTTTTGCATCACGTGATCGAAGTTCTTATAACGATCAATTTGTTCGGCTCCAGGGAGATGCCTATCCTGTAGAATTTTTCGTTTTGTTGAATTATCTTTCATGGCTTAAAATCTGCTTTAGTTTCTCCAGAGTTCTGTAGGTGCGGACCTTGGCGTTGTTTTCTGTAATGTCCAATATCTCTCCAATTTCTTTAAAGGCCCGGTTTTCGAAGAAGCGCATTTCGATTAGTTCTATTTCATTTTCCTCCAGTTTTTCCAGGGCCAGATAAAGAAACTGATGGTCCTGTTTTTCGGAAGCACCTATTTCACTAATCATATTTAAAATTCCATCGTTTTCGATGCTAACAACCATGTTGACCTTGTTCTTTTGGTGCAGATCATAGATTTCATTGCGTGCGATTCTAAACAGCCAGGAAGAGAACGGAAATCCCATGTTTTTATATTTTGAAAGATTGCTAAGCGCCTTTAAAAAAACCTGCGATGTAATGTCAGCGGCAATTTCCTCTGATTCGACTCTTTTTAGAATGAAAAGAAAATGTGACGGAAATATTTTTCATACAGAACAGAAAATTCACGAGGGTCTTGTTTGGCTCTGGAGACCAAGATTGCTTCCTGGTCTATCTGCTCTTTTGTTTGATTATATGTGCCCGGTTTCCCCTGCATAAATTTGAAGACTTTGTAATGATAACTGAAAACAATGATGAAAAGATACATCCCACCTGAATTATTTTCAGGGAATAACTGATTTGAAAAGTGTTCCTATCGTGTCCAGGTTTTTGTCTAACACTTTTGTTTTAAATACCTGTGTTTCGTTTGGTTCAAACATCTTGGAATCTATCTCCTCCGGGCTCACAAAACCCCAGTCTCCGTTACGCAACTCAACCATAATTGTGTAACTGCTAAATTGTTTCAAATTGAGCGAAATTGGAGTTATACCCAAGGTGCCGTTTACCTGGTAATATCTTTTGTTTTTATTATCCAGTATCCACACATTCGTTACCGGCAGGTTCGAGTTGTTTTTTGAATCTGCAAAATTTGCCTCAATTGTTTTAATGTTATAATTAGTAATAGTCCTATTGAGTGGTGGAGCCGCAACAGTTTCTTCACGGTAACCTTTCAGGCTCAGACTTCTTAATATATAAATCAATTGAAGGGAGCTGTTATTTAAAGAGGTTTCTTCGTTGGCTACGG
>JAEUTM010000032.1 GCA_016788025.1 Bacteroidia bacterium | reverse complement strand
GGTATTTGTACACATTGGGTTAAATCGTTAAGGCAGCTATATTTTTTGTAGGCCACTCCCGTTATTTTGCTGCCGTTATACTACAAAATTTAAAAAACCGACTCTATTTTAATTACCTCTATCAGCATTACAATGTATTAGATGTGATTCCTATTGATGGGAAATATCTCTATACACGACAAGGCACCGGAGTTCCGGTAAGATTGATACTAATCTCAGGCAGAAGACAAGTACCACAGGGAGCCGCACCACTAAAACAAGATACCAATACCACGGTCATAAAAAACTTTGATGATTTATACGACCGTGTTATGCAATTTGTTTCTAAACCAAACAACCAGGACATGAACTTAGATGACATCAAAAAAAAGGCCGGTGAACTTCGTAAACGTCTTGGCCTCGAACCAGACGAACTTGGCGCACCATACCAGCCCGCTTCAACTTCTACCACCGTTTTAAACACTCAGGTGCCCGACTCCATGAGCTTTGAAACCCAGGCCGCCTTAAACGAAATCAAACAAGAAGTTGGTGGAGACATGGACAATTTTGTTCGGCACCGTTTAGGATTTGCAACCAAGAACGGTTTGTTCCAGGTTTTATCTGCCGAACAAATAGATGCGGTAGGTATGTCCATTTACAACATCGAGGCAAAATCCCAAGGCATGATTATTGGCGATCAAACAGGTATCGGCAAAGGAAGGGTGGCTGCTGCCATGATTCGTTATGCCGTGAGAAGGGGCTTAAAACCAATCTTTTTGACTGAAAAAGCCAATCTGTTTTCAGACATCTATCGCGACCTTGCTGCAATTGGTTCGGCTCATTTAAGGCCATTTATTATTAATAGCAAAGAAGCAAAAACAGACATTAAAGACGAAGATGGGGAAGTTGTGTACGAAGCCTTACCACAGGCAGAGCAAAACGAGATTTTTTTAAGTGAGGAAGTTCCATCCGATTTTGATTATATAGTAGCTACCTATACCCAGTTCAATTCACCCGAACGTAAACCCACCAAACCAAACTTTCTTCGCCGGATTGCCAAAGACAATATTATGATCCTGGATGAAGCGCATAACTCCTCTGGTTCAAGTAACACCGGAACGTTTATGCAAACCGTTGTGAGAAGCACCCTGGGAATCGTTTTCTTGTCGGCAACATTTGCCAAACGGCCAGACAACATGCCCATTTATGCAATGAAAACAAGCATCAGCGAAGCCAACCTAAGTAAAGATGGATTGGTAAGAGCCATCCTTAGTGGTGGCGTGGCGATGCAGGAAATTCTATCCAGTCAGTTAGTGGCCGAAGGGCAAATGATCCGCAGGGAAAGAAGCTTTGAGGGAATTGAAGTGAACTACGTTTCCCTGGACAATTACGAAACTGAACATAAACGTACCTCAGACAAGATTACCAACATATTACGCTACATCATTGCATTCCAGGAAACCTACGTGGAGAAAAAGATTAAAATAATGGATGAGGAAGTGGCAGCTGAGGGTAAACAAGCTGCCAAACGCGGTGGGACAAATCAGGCCGGGGTGGACAATATGCCTTACTTCTCTAAAGTTTTTAACGTAATTAATCAAATGCTCTTTAGTATCAAAGCAGAAGCGGTGGCTGAAAGAGCAATAGCCAGATTAAAAGAAGGCAAAAAACCAGTGATTGCCTTTTCCTCCACGATGGGAAGTTTTATTGAACAGATGGAAAATGAAGACGGTGAATTAGTTTCAGATGGAGATGTTATCAAAACAGATTTCTCGGAAGTGCTGCGTAAAGGACTGGATGGGGTTTTACGTTATACTGTCTATGATACTGACGGGGAAGGGAGCTATTACAGTTTTGATCCGGCTGAACTTGGCCCAGAAGCCGAGGAAGATTATCAAAGAATCCGGGAAGAAATAGATAGGGTTAGCACCGGAATATCCATCAGTCCGATAGATGTGATTATCGACAAATTGGAATCTGCCGGATATAGCGTTGCAGAAGTTACGGGTAGAAAATTTCAGGTGAATCTGCATGGCGAAACAGGAACAGTTTCATCCAGAAAGAAATTTACGACCAATGATGCCTTTCGTAAATTCAACAACAATGAGATTGATGTTTTAATGATTAACCAGTCCGGTAGCACCGGAGCCTCGGCTCATGCTATTGTTACTTCAAAAGTTCCAGCCGAGCAGGTCAAACAGCGTGTTATGATTATTCTCCAGGCAGAACTGGATATTAATACCGAGGTACAAAAATGGGGACGTATCAACCGAACAGGCCAAATCCTAAAACCTAT
>JAEUTM010000013.1 GCA_016788025.1 Bacteroidia bacterium | reverse complement strand
TTGCTCCTTGTTTGTGTTTACATAGGTCCACACTCTTGAGCGAACGTCGTTAATGTTCTGCCCTGGATTTTCCTCCATTTCAGCCTCAACGATGTCGCGCACAATTTGATAGTAACTGGAGTTCTGGTGCTTAAGAGCCACCGTATCCCCATCGGGATAGTTGAACACCACAATTTGGTTGTTTTTTACGGGGCCAAAACCAGGCAGTCTAAAATAAGGTAGTTTGATCCATTCGAGGTAGGATTTTTTTGAATCGCTGAGTGGAAGAGTGCTATGAGCAAAAGGAAAAGAAAGTGGTGTTTGGGGAATTTTTGGCCCATAGGCGAATTTATTCACAAACAGGAAATCACCTACCAGCAACGATTTTTCAAGAGAGGAGGTCGGAATGGTAAAAGCTTCGATAAAGTAACCGCGAATAATGGAAGCTGCAATTACTGCAAAAATGATGGGGTCAACCCAGTTCTTAATGATCTTGCTGGGCTCGATTTTATATTTATTAAGCCCGACAAATTTTGCAGTATCGTCGAATCCTATTTTCACAAAAAAGACATAAGGCAAAACCGCAGCAAAGATCAGGTCGCCGTTGCTTGGTTTATTGAAAGCACGCGCCACGTTAAAACCATAGACGCCATACATTAGGATATTAACTCCAGGAACGATCATAATAAGGCACCACCACCACGGTTTGTCCAGCAATTTTGCCAAAACGTAAAAATTGTAGATCGGCACCCAGGCTTTCCAGCCATCAGTTCCGGCTTTCACAAAAAGCTTGCTTAGCCCGAAAAATGAGGCTAAAACAAGCAATAAAAAGATGTAATTTCCCATAGATATGAGCGTGAAGATATATAATTTATAACGAAGATGAGCCGCATACTTTATTCACGAAATGCAACGGTGCTGTTAATATTTGTTACCGGTTCTAATTGATTTTGAGCGGTTTTCCTGCAATGGGAACAAAAAATAGTGTACCTTTATATCCGAAAATTAAACCTGCGTTGTAAGCAGGTATGTAACATTATGATAAAAATTACTCTCCCCGATGGTTCCGTTCGAGAATATGAAAAAGGAACTTCATCACTGCAAATCGCTCAAAGTATCAGCGAAGGTTTAGCAAGAAATGTATTAGCCGCTAAGGTAAACGACGAAGTTTGGGATGCAACGCGCCCAATTGAATCCGACTCAAGGCTAACACTTCTCACATGGAACGATGCTCTTGGTAAAGAAACGATGTGGCATTCTTCAGCCCATTTAATGGCTGAAGCGTTGGAAGCTCTGTATCCAGGCGTAAAATTTTGGGTAGGCCCTCCTTTGGAAAATGGATTTTATTATGATGTAGACCTTAACGGGCAAAGTCTTTCTACAAGTGATTTTGAAAAGATCGAGCAAAAAATGCTTGAACTCGCAAAACAGAACAATACTTACGTTCGCAAAGAAATTTCTAAAAAGGACGCAATTACCTATTTCAAAGAAAAAGGCGATGAGTACAAACTGGATCTTTTAGAGCGTTTGGAAGACGGAAACATCACATTATATACACAGGGAAATTTTACCGATCTGTGCCGCGGTCCACACATTCCGAATACCGGCTTCATTAAGGCAGCTAAAATTTTAAATATTGCCGGAGCTTATTGGAAAGGTGATGAAAAGAATAAAATGCTTACACGCGTTTACGGCATCACTTTCCCGAAAGACAAAGATCTGAAGGAATACCTTACCTTGCTGGAAGAGGCCAAGAAACGCGATCACCGTAAGCTTGGAAAGGAGCTTGAACTTTTTACCTTTTCGGAAAAGGTTGGAATGGGCCTGCCTTTGTGGTTGCCAAAAGGAGCAATGCTGCGTGAAAGACTTATCAGTTTTATGCAAAAGGCTCAAACAAAAGCTGGTTATGTTCCTGTTGTAACACCCCATATTGCTCAAAAAGAGCTTTACGTTTGTTCCGGGCACTACGAAAAATACGGTAAGGATTCTTTTCAACCTATTAAAACACCTCAGGAAGGGGAAGAGTTTTTCCTTAAGCCGATGAATTGTCCTCACCACTGTGAGATCTATAAATCGTCGCCTAAGTCTTACAAAGATCTGCCCGTGCGTTATGCTGAGTTTGGAACCGTTTATCGTTACGAACAGCACGGTGAGTTGCACGGCTTAACCCGTGTAAGAGGATTTACTCAGGATGATGCGCATTTATTTGTTCGTCCAGACCAGGTAAAAGAAGAGTTTGTGAAAGTTATAGATCTTGTATTACAGGTGTTTAATGCTCTGGATTTTAAGGATTACACCGCACAAATTTCGTTACGCGACCCTGAGAACAAAAACAAGTACATAGGTTCGGATGAAAACTGGAAGCTGGCAGAACAGGCTATTATTGAATCGGCAAGCGAAAGAGGCCTGAGAACCGTAACTGAGCTTGGAGAAGCAGCTTTTTACGGACCTAAACTGGACTTCATGGTTAAGGATGCTTTAGGCCGTAAATGGCAATTAGGAACTATCCAGGTGGATTACAACTTACCGGAGCGTTTTGAGCTGGAGTACACTGGCAGCGACAATCAGAAGCACAGGCCTGTTATGATCCACAGAGCGCCATTTGGCAGCCTGGAACGCTTTATTGCCGTATTAATTGAGCATTGTGGCGGTAATTTCCCATTGTGGCTAACACC
>JAEUTM010000603.1 GCA_016788025.1 Bacteroidia bacterium | reverse complement strand
GAAGGTGGTGCCGTTGCGTTGAATCTGCCTTCTCCATTTGATAACCTGGAGATCTACAATAAACTATGTGTGTCGACTTTACATGGTCAAAACAAAGACGCATTGGCTAAGACACAGAAAGGGAACTGGAAGTATGATATTGTAGAAGCCGGCTATAAATGTAATATGACAGATCTCACAGCTGCTATCGGTTTAATTGAGTTGGAGCGTTACGATTCGGACACTATGGTGAAACGTAAACATATTGCAGAAAAATATAGTTCTCTGCTTTCAAAAGATCAAAGACTTGAATTGCCATTGTTTAAAAATGAAATAAAGGAAAGTTGCTATCATTTATATCCCCTAAGAATAAAAGGAATTTCTGAACAACAACGTGATGCAATAATGCAGGAGATCTTTAATGCAGATGTGAGTGTTAATGTTCATTTTATTCCTGTGCCAGCAATGAGCTTTTACAGGAATCTTGGTTATGATGTTAATCTTTATAAAACGACTTGCGACAATTTCAAACGTGAAATTTCCTTGCCCATATTTTACGGTCTTACCGATGAGCAAATAGAAACAGTTGTACAAGCTGTAATAAACGCAGTGGACAAAGTATGCTAAAACGTCTCTTCGACATACTTTCTTCCCTTATTGGTCTTATAGTTCTGTTTCCATTTTTGGTTTTAATTGGTTTTTGGGTCGCATTTAGTTCCAAAGGAGGTGTTTTTTATCTGCAGGAAAGAGTGGGTAAAAACAATAAAGATTTTAAACTTTTTAAGTTCAGAACAATGTACACTAACTCCGATAAAAAAGGACTTCTTACTGTTGGAGATCGTGATTCGCGCATTACTTCTGCAGGTTATTTTCTTCGCAAATATAAACTAGACGAGCTACCACAGTTATTAAACGTACTGCTTGGCGATATGAGTATGGTTGGTCCACGTCCGGAAGTAAGAAAGTATGTGGACATGTACACCGAAGAACAGAAACAGGTTTTAAACGTAAAACCCGGAATAACCGACTACGCTTCACTCAGGTATTTTAACGAAAACGAACTGCTGGCAAAATCGCAGGATCCAGAGCAGACCTATATTACCGAAGTAATGCCTGCCAAATTAAAGCTCAACCGCAAGTATATCTCTGAATCGGGTTTTTTTACGGATCTAAAAGTGATTTTGGGAACCTTAGCAAAAATTGTAAAGTAACAGACTATCAGAAGTTCAGATCACTGACCTTCACAGTCAGTATAGCGATATCATCCGGAAACTCGTTTTCACCCTTGAACTCTTCGGCGTAATAGAGAAGTGCATCATTTAAAAATTCAGGTTTAGAGTTGTTGTTTTTTGCGATGATATCTTTTAATGCATCTACGCTTAACGATTCCTCTTCAGAATTGGAAGTGTCCGTCAATCCATCAGTATAACACATCAGTGTAAATTCAGAAGTATAATTGAAATTCTCCACCTGGATCTGACTCAGATTGTCGCTTATCCCCAATAAAGTACACCCTTTATTGAGTTCCCTGAATTTTTGCTCGTAGTAGAATAGCGGAGGATTATGGCCCGCATTGATATAACTAAATTGCTGACTTTTAGTGTTTAGTTTGGCAAGAAAAAGCGATACAAACTTTTCAGACTTAGCGTTATGAATAACACGTTTGTTCAGTTCTATCAGAATGTCCTTAAGATTATGGGTGTAATTGATCAGGCTGTGAAGCGTCGCCTGGATATTACTCATTAGCAATGCCGCCGCAATTCCTTTTCCACTCACATCCGCAATGCAGAAAATAAATTCGTGATTGTTTAATTCTATAAAATCGTAATAGTCTCCTCCAACTTGCTGGTGTGGTAAATATTTTGCAGCCACCTGCAAAGAGTCGCCGTTAGGCATTTCCGCGGGGAAGAGCATTTGCTGCATATTCTGCGCGAGTTCCAACTCCTTTTTTATTTGCGCTCGTTGAATGTTCTCCTTGAAAAGCTTTTTGTTTTCAATGGCTACAACGATAATGTTAGTGAGCGTCTGAACATATGGAAGATGTTTAATAGCAGCACTCAATTCAAGTTTTTCCTGGTTTACATCGCCGAGCAACACAAATGCCAACGGCGTTTGTTTATGAAACACCGGAATAACAATTTCGAAACTTTTGCTTAACTGTCCTTTACTGAACGTAATGGTTTCTATTTCGTGAATCGCTAGTAATTCTTCTTCAAAAACAACATGATTAAATTCCTTGTCGATACCATATTTCAGAATACACTTCCAATCGCCGTCAAAATGAAATAACACAAGTTTACCAACGCCCAGTCTTTCTTCCAGGATATCCTGGTAAAGATCCAATAATTGGGAAGTGGAAACGTTGTTGTTAATAGCTTTGGTAACTTCCAGTAAAGCATTAAGCTTGAGGTCCTGGATGCGTTTCTGCTTGGATATTTTTGTGTTTTCCGTCAAGATCAGCTAAGGTAAACCGCTTCTTTATTGCTTTTTGAAAAATCTGCTTCGATATGTTCCTGTAACGTTGTGCTGAGGGTTAATCCAACAAAATCTGCTTTTACAGGAAAACGCGTGTGACTACGGTCAACAAGTACTGCTGTATTTATTTTCTTTACGGGTTTATCCAAAAAGAGTTTTACCGCGTACATCAGTGTTTTACCACTATTCAGCACATCGTCTACAAGAATAACTGTTTTATTTACAAAATCCTTTTCCGAAAAATCTATGGCTGCTTCAGCCTCCCAGGGCTTACCCTTGTCGAGTCTTATTTTACCAAGATTAATTTTTATTTTGGAAATGTTCTTCAGGCGTTCACTCAGATGCATCGCAACTTTATATCCGTTTCCTTCGATGCCAACAACCAGCAATTCCTTTTCAGAAAAATTATTTTCATAAATCTCAAATGCAAGACGATTGAGCTTTTGGCTGATCTGTAAAGTGTTTAGTATTTTAACTTTTTCGCTCATAAAATTTTAAGAAAGCTCTATATGTAAATGTAAGCAAAAGCTTTAAAAAACAGAAACCGGGCAATGCTAGTTCTCGAGGAATTTTACAACCCGTTTGTTTAATTTCCTGGAGCATCGGAAATGGGTGTCGTGTTTTGCTTTTTTATAAATGTATAACAGTGTCGTCTCAGGATATTCTGCATGTATTTTTCGTCCCACATAGGCCGGAATAACGCCGTCTCTGCCGCCCCATAATAGAAGGGTAGGGGTTTTGTCAAAATTGTAAGTGTAGGCTTGATAAGTGGCCTGATGTTCTACCATATAATTAATCTGTAAAGACCTGTAGCTATAGGTTGGGGCAAAATAATAATTCACAATTTTTTTCTTAATACCTCTGGTGAAAGGGATCCGTTTTGAGATTACGGCTTTTTTCATGGCGTTAAAATCCTCCACTGTTTGTGGTATTATAATCTGGCTCATACTTTTAACCTTGTACAAGTGAGCCAGGCTATCTGCTATTTCAGCGGAATAGTATTTTACAGGTCCATCAACGATTATAAGTTTATTTATGTCCCATGGATACAATTCGTTAAAAACTGCAGCAGTTAATCCACCATAGCTGAAACCCATCACATTTATTTTGCCGCTTATTCCAAGCAGCCTTATTCCATCGTGAATCTGGTTGACCTGGAATTCGACAGAGTAATCGTTTACCTTAGCGGTGCTCTTCCCAAAATAAACTAAATCAGGCATTATCAGGTTGAAGTGTTTGGACAAGTAGGCAACCTGTTTATACCAATTGGACTTCGCGTCTACACCCATTCCATGCAACAAAAGCAGATACTGTTTGGAAGTGTCGGCTGA
>JAEUTM010000601.1 GCA_016788025.1 Bacteroidia bacterium | reverse complement strand
ACAAAAAAAGGCTGTCTCAATTGAGACAGCCTTTTTAAGAGCTCAGAGAAGCCCTATTATTGTTTTACAACCTTAACCACGCTTGTAGCGTTGTCAGTGCTGATACGAACATAATATACGCCGTTAGCTAAATTGCTCATGTTAACTTTAGTTACCTGAGAATCGCTGTTAACAGTAGAAATTACTCTTCCGGTTAAATCAAGAACCTGGATAGATTTAACAGAAGCGTTGTTTAATTCAACGTTAACTTCGCTGTTAGTAGGATTAGGATATACGCTTAATCCAGCCATCAGAGTGTTTTCTTTTAAACCTTCGCAAACGTTTACAGTTAGTGCATAAGTCACGTTGTTTTGGCAACCATTGATATCTGTACCAGTAACTGTATAAACGATGTTAGATGTAGGGTAAACTACAGCAACAGGACCTTGCACAAACATTGTACTTGCAGCCCATTGGTAAGAAGTAGCGCCAGTACCGGTTAAAGTAACCTGGTCACCTTCACAAACTGTTTGGTCAGCATCTGAAGAGCTAACACCAACATTAGGTAGAGAGTTTACGTTAACAGTGTATACGCTTTGTGCAGTACAGCCCACAGCGTTAGTACCTGTAACTGTATATGCAGTAGTAACTGTAGGTGAAACGATGATAGATTGAGCGCCTTGTAAGTTGCTCCACATGTAGCTGCTTGCGTTACCTGTAGCCATTAAAACTACTGATTCGCCAACACAGATAGCTGGTTTGCTACCGTAAGAAATTACAATTGGAGAAAGATTAACACTGATGTACTGGCTTACGCTGCTTGAACAACCTGTTAAATTGCTTGTACCTGTTACGGTGAACACGTCAGATGCTAATGGAGTGTTGAACATAGTGTTTCCAACGTCACCTGTGCTCCATGTATAAGTATCAGCACCAGAAGCTGTGAAACCAACTTCATCACCATAACAAATAGTATTAGAGCTAGCGCTCATGGTAATGTTAACCGGGTTATACTGGCAAGGAATGTCGATTGACAAGTCATCCCATGATAAAGCATAAGCACCATAGTTACCATTTGATTTACAACGAACAGCAACATAATAGATACCTGAAGTAGCAACCTGGAAGGTGTTAGAGATAGAAGTGTAAACACCACTTGAAGCGGGACCATTGGTTGAAGCCAGGCTTACAAGACCAGTTGCAGATTGAGACGTACCTAACATGATAGAGAAGTCAGTTACGTTAGAAGATTTGTATGGATCAGTTTTGTAGAAAACGCCGGTAGAATAAGTAATACCAGTATTTAACTGAATTCCGTTTGTAAAGAAGTAGTTAGTTGCGTTGTTATAATAAGTGAAGAACGAACCGTATTTAGTTCCTGATTTAGGACCCTGATTATTGTTCTGAGCGCCTATTTTAGTAGAAACGTTACCACCAAGAGGAACGTTTGTTGACCACGAACAGTTAGGTAACTGATTTGGTTTGGTAATTCCTTCAAATGTTTCAAGGTAAGGAACTGTACTAACCACTGTAGTAGCAATAGAAACCGCGATAGCAGCTGTAGTAGCGCCTGCAGCGTTTACACACTGAATCTGAACGCCAAAATAGCTGGTAGCATTAAGACCAGGAGTAGTATAGAATACTGTGTTCTCACCTGTTATTGGAGCCCACGGACCAGCAGTAGAAGTGGTTGAAGATAACCATTGGTAAGTGATGCCAATATCACTGCTCCAGTTACCAACCATTAAATCAGTACTTCCGTTAGGGCAAACAATAATTTGACCGGTAACTGTATTCGCAGCAGGAGTACCCGAACAGTTGTTGCTCAGGAATTCCAAAGCTCCAACATCAGGAACTGTTTGGCTTCTACCGTTATTCATTTGGTCATAAGGTAACAGTTTTGGTGTACCTAAGTTGTTTAACAATGTGTTTGTTGGATGTAAGTCGCCAGCAGTTGCGTTTGCAAAAGTTGGGTCAGTAGCCCAACAAAGAGCTTCACCACTTAAAGTAGTCCATTGTGTAGGAGTAGTACACTGTGAACTCATGTCAGCAATGTAAGAGTTTGAACCTGTTACGTAGTAGTCGTTGTTGTTATATACTCCTGACGGGCTTTGACCTGGATAGTAGTATACCGTTTTATAAGAAGAACTGGAGTTTGTAAAGTTGAAGATATTGTTCTCAACAGTAAATTGAGCCATTTGGCTATAATAGAAACCGTAAAGGTAGCTTCCCGTTGATTGTGCAAATGAGAATGTGTTGTGATACACATCCACAGCGCTGTTATAGCTATAAGCAAACAGGTAAGTGTACCCATTGAATTTAATATCACGAACGATATTATTTCTCACTTTATTACGGTTAGATTGATCATCGCCATAACTTCCTACACCATAAAATAAATAAAATGAAGACGAGTTTGTTTGCGCTCCATTGTACATATCTCTGATTAAATTGTTTTCTACAATAAGACCGTTAGTGTTGTAGCTGTAGAAAAGGTAAGTATAACCAGGATTTGTTCTGGTATCACGGTCAAAAGTACAACCTTTGATCACAGTATTGTCACTGTACTCAAGCTCTACACCGTAGTAGTAGAAATCAGTAACACGGCTGTCAATGATTTTATTTCCGGTTTGGTGCGGAGGATTGTAGTATCCTGGAAGATAAGCACCATAATATCCCGAAAACAACGTACAGGTTTTAACTGTATTATTGTTGTTAGCAGTGTACGGAAATGAGAAATAGTAAGGAGAGTCACTGGTCGCAAAAGGACAAGTGTAATAACCTGTACTGTTAGCAACACAAGAGAAGGTACACCCTGTAAATGTGTTGTTTGAAGAACCACCGCTCAGGATACACACAAACGCGTAGTTTGTGTTTGTACCTTGCATTCTAAGGTTGTTGATCTTTAAATAATCAACATCGTCAAGACTCAGCGTCCAAGGCTGGCTGGAGTTAGCATTGTAGGTAAGCAAATTATTGTTACCGTTGATGGTAATGTTGTTTGTGGCAGACATACCCGGGATATTGCTGAGCTGAATCTGTTCATTATAAACCCCGGCGTTTGCCCCTGTCATTACGTTTACAACCAGAGGACCATTTACACCACTGCTGTTAAGAGCAGAGGCCAAGGCGCCAAAACTTGCATAGTTGCCAGATCCAGTAGTACCGGAACTGTTCACCGTTACTGTACCTGAAATTTGAGATTTCATGTTTATCGTGAAGAAGCTTAGCATCACAATAAACGCAGTTAGAATTCTGTAATTTTTTTTCATGTCGTGCGTATTTATTAGTTAAGTTATTTTCCAAACTTATTAAAAAATCATTAAAAAAAAACGTCAAACCCCAATTTTAACATTTCCCTTTGCTTAAGTTTTAAACAAATTATTCCGTTATCATGAAAATTAACCCGTCGGAACAAAATGATTACGCACTTTACTTGTTAACAAAAAAGCCCTGCCGTTTGTAACGACAGGGCCTGAATAATTTACTGGTACACAAAAGACCGTTAGTACACTATTGTTTGATTAACTTTATTGTATGTACCGAACTTCCTGAACTCACTTTAAGAAAGTAAACTCCGTTCGAAAGATTTACGAGGTTAATTGTTGATTTCTTTTCTGTAACTGCGCGATGCATGATCTCTTTTCCGGTTACATCCGACACAACAAAATAAACCTCGTCGAGTTCTCCTCCCGTTTCAAGAATAAACTCACCGGCTGCAGGATTTGGATACACGCTGAATATTGTACTCGAAGAGCTTTCTTTAATTCCTGTACAGGCGTCTACATTTTGTGATACAGTAGCAACATTCGAGCAACCATTAATATCAGTTCCCGTTACGGTATATGTAGTTGGTATGGTTGGGGAGACAGTAACATTTGCCCCCGCCAACAAACCCGAAGATGTGTTCGAAACCCAAACAAATGAAGAACCACCCGTAGCAGATAGAACCACACTCTCTCCTTCGCAAATCTTATCTGTTTTTGGCGTGGTTGCCGCGATCGTCGGTAATTGATTAACGTTAATAGCCTGAACAGCCATAGCAGAACAGCCATAATTATTCGCTCCCCAAACCGAATATGTTGTACTCGACGTAGGAGAAACATTTATAACGCTTCCACTTGATGAAGATCCACTCCATGTGTATGTGATTCCTCCAAAGCCTGTTAAGCTTGTCGTTTCACCGGCACAGATGTTTTGTTTAGCTGTAAACACGTAAATCATTGGTGAAGGATTAACTGTAATCATCTGGCTTAACGTTGCAGTACATCCTGATAAAGCGCTCGTTCCGATAACCTGGTAAGTGGTGTTATAAATAGGGTCCTGGTAGATATTGTCCGCCATATCTCCTGTGCTCCACGTATAAGTATCTGCGCCGGTCGCGGTCATGTGAGCCGTTTCACCTGCACAAATCGTTGGACTATCGGCGGTCAATGTCATCGTTGGGTTGTTTGCCGACTCTGCTGTACAAGGTATGGTAATGAAAAGATCATCCCATGAAAGATATTCAGCATATCCCGGACCCGTGGTACCTTTTATGGCAATATAATATACCCCCGTTGTAGGAACCTGGAAGGTGTTGGATAATAATTTATAGACCATGCTGATTGCCGGACCATTACTGGATGCTATGGTTGTTAGGCCAGTTGTAGACTGACTGCTTCCGTACATTATGGAAAGATCTGTCCAGTTGTTGTAACCATATATTTCTGTAGTGTACCACAAGCCTGCAGAATAGGTAACCCCTGCCGTCAGGTAAATGCCATTCGTATAGAAATACGAACTGCCGATTGTACCGTAATAAAACGAAGCGAATTTACTTCCATTGTGTGGCACACGATTATTGGTATTGGTCATCGTATATGTCTGATTTGACATATTCGGTCCTAAGTTAGAGGCGGTCCATGAGCAGTTAGGGAGTTTGTTCTCCGCTGTTATGCCCTCGAAGCCCTCGAAGTATGGAGGCGTATTTGTAACAACGCTCTGAACTGTTGCCTGGTATGGCGTAGAAGAAGATGTGCCGCCTGCAGAACAACTTATCACTGACATAAAGTAAGTGCTGGCCGTAACATTTGGAACAGACAGTGCTGCAGAGGTTGGTGTTAAAGTGGTAGTCCTTGGTCCGGCAGAAGATGTAGTTGATGCCAGCCATAAATAGGATATCCCGTTAACAGTGTAATTGCTCGCCAGACCTATTCCAATGGATGAACCAGGGCAAATTTCGTAGGTGGGACCTACCACTGAATTTGCTGCCGGAGCTCCGTTGCAGGGTATGTTCGAAATTACATTTACCGAATAGTCCTCCGCTTCGCCATAGGTAGCAGAACGGCAAGGATCTGCCGAGGCATTATTCCAGTCGCAGATAACACGCATGCGGGTGGTTCCCAAAAGAGCTGTTGCGGGTGTAAGGATACCATAAGAAGGCAGCAGCATATTATTTGACG
>JAEUTM010000327.1 GCA_016788025.1 Bacteroidia bacterium | reverse complement strand
ATTTTTCAACCTGGTCATACACCTTCTTTTTAATTTCCAAATTTTCGACCACTACTTCAATTACCCAATCACAGGCGTTAATTCTTTGAAGATCATCCTCAAAATTTCCGGTATTGATGCGTGATGCAAATTCCTTTTTATAAATAGGTGATGGATTAGACTTTAAAGCAAATTGCAATGCGTCATTTACGATCCGGTTGCGAACAATTTTACTCGTTAGGTCCAGACCTTTTGTTTTTTCAGCATCATTTGGCTCCTTGGGCACAATATCGAGCAGAAGCACTTCACATCCTATGTTGGCAAAATGGCAGGCAATTCTGCTCCCCATTACTCCCGAACCCAGCACAGCAACTTTTTGAATAATCCTTTTCATATTTACAGCCTAATGTTTTATTAATTTGTTTCGTTCTTCCGCAAGCGTTACAATTTCATCTATCGTGTTGTAAAATTCATTCACCTTCTCTTTGCCAATCTTCACCTCTACCAGGTGATTAAAATTTCGCACCACGTTTTTTGCGAGCTCTTTTGCCGATTTTCCTTTCGGTGTTAGAACAATCTTAATTTTCCTGCCATCTCTTTTATCCGGGATCCGTTGAATTAATTTTTTGTTTTCAAGCGATAATATAATGCGAGACAAAGATGTGCTTTCCATTCCCAAAAGAGGCGCAATATCTGATGCATAGGATCCCTCGTGGCTATCAATGTTTAGCAAAAACTGGCCCATTGAAATGGTAAGATCGTGCAATGCCGCTTCAGCGTTATACATCCGGCTCACCACCTGCCAGCAGGTTTTTAATTTCGAATCAATGGTCTCTGTGTGCTTTTTACTCATAACACAAATATAGTCTTTATTTATTATGCACGCATAATATAAACTTTAAATTATGTTAGTTCCCGTTATCGTGGTGATAGATTTTATCTACCAATGTTTTGTTGGCAGCCAAAATAATCTTTCGTTTCAGGGAGAGTTTCGGTGTCATCTCTCCGTTCTCAATGGTCCATTCCCTTGGTAACAGCTCGATTTTTTTTACTCTTTCGTACTGGGCAAGTTCTTCATTTACCTTTTCCACCTCTTCCATGATCCGTTTCCGAACGGTTTCATTCTGGATCATTTCCGCGTTGGTTGTATATGGGATCTTTCGTCGTTCGCACCAGTTTTTTATAAAAGAGAATGCTGGTACTATGAGTGCTGCGGGAAATTTTTCATTTTCCCCAATTACCATTGCTTGTTCTATAAAACGACTGGCCTTTAATTTATTCTCGGTGATCTGCGGTGTGATGTATTTTCCTCCCGAGGTCTTGAACATTTCCTTTTTACGGTCGGTTATCTGCAGGAATTTACCCTCTACGAGAGTACCTATGTCGCCGGTATGGAGCCAGCCATCGTCATCGATCACTTCTTTAGTGAGATCGGGATGATTGTAATAGCCCAACATTACGTTTGGACCTTTCACACAAATTTCTCCGTCCTCCGAAAATTTAAGTTGCACATTCGAGATTACCGGGCCAACTGTACCGATTTTTATACTGTTGGGACTGAAATTGTTTACCGCAATAACCGGGGAAGTTTCGGTTAAACCATAGCCTTCTAACACGATAATCCTTGCGGCATGAAACACTCTGGCGAGATGAATCTGCAATGCCGAACCCCCGGAAACGATTCCAACAATATTACCACCGAGTGCTTCACGCCATTTACTAAAGATTAGGCGGTTGGCAATCTTTAGCTGAAACTCATACCACCAGCCGTTGGCGCCATTTTGTTCGTAACGCAGACCTAAATTCAGGGCCCAGAAAAACAAAACCTTTTTTATGCCGGTGAGTTGCGAACCAGTGGTTACAATTCTCTCGTAAACTTTTTCGAGTAAACGGGGTACGGTCACAAAAATTTGCGGTTTAACTTCTTTAAGATTATTTCCGATCGTTTCTAAATTTTCGGCATAATAAACTGACATGCCTCTGCTTATGTACAAATAAGAAAGCATTCTCTCGTAAACGTGGTTCAAAGGAAGAAAACTCAAAGCCTTCCAATCTCTTTCAAAAGGGCAAAGATCTTTGCAGGCCATCACGTTGCTTATGAAGTTCTTGTGAGACAGCATAACTCCTTTCGGATTCCCAGTGGTGCCGGACGTATAGATTAAGGTTGCCAGATCGGTATTTTTAATGGCTGCTTTGCGGTTCTCCACTTCTCCTTCGTGAGGATGTGATTTACCCAGGTCCAACAGCTCCCTTAGCGACCGTACGCCTTCGATTTTCGAAAAGGAAAAAATTTCTTTAATGCCTGAACCTGCCGCACAGGTTTTTACCTTATTATACAACTCCTCATTCGCTACAAAGAAGTAACGAATATCTGCATCGCCAATAACGTGTTTAAGATCGTGTTCGCTTATTGTTGGATAAAGAGGCGTGTTTATGGAACCTGTCTGCAGGCAGGCATAATCTACAAAATTCCACTCGGGACGGTTGTTGGATATGAGTCCGATCTTGTCTCCCGGTTTCACTCCCAGTTCCACAAGGGCATAACTAAGAGTATTGACCGTTTCAATATATTCATCTGTACTATACGTTCTCCAGGCCCCGTTTTCTTTCGCGCCGAGGGCATCTGGTTTTGATGGCATCTGTTTCAGTCCGTGAAGCAGATCAAAGAGGCGAAGGTGTTCGATACTATCCATCTTTGTACGTATTTTTAGGTGACGTAAATCTTCAGCTCATATCTTATGCATGCATAAAATTAATGTATATTTGTACTAAATCCAAATCTTTTAGACCATGAGGGGTAAAAATAACCTTAAGGAAATGTTAAATATCGACTTCCCGGTAATTATGGCGCCCATGTTCCTGGTAAGTAATCTGGAAATGATGAAAGCCGGAATGCGGGCTGGTATCATGTCTACATTCCCCAGTCTTAACTACCGCAAAGAAGGCGAATTAGCAAAGGTGCTTGATGAACTTGAGCAATATCAAAAAAACCAGCCCGGGAACTACGGCGTGAATATTATTGTACAAAAGTCAAATCCTCTTTCCGAGAAACACAGCAAAATTTGCCTCGAAAAAAAAGTTCCCTTTTTCATTACCTCTCTGGGCAATCCGAGGGAGATTATCAAAGGAGCGCATGTCTATGGCGGCAAGGTGTTTTGCGATGTAACCAACCTCGTGCATGCGAAAAAATGTGCCGATGAAGGCTGCGACGGTTTCATTGCAGTTGGTCAGGGGGCAGGTGGTCACGCGGGACCAAATCCTCTCCAGGTTTTAATTCCCGCTTTAAAGGAACACTTCCCGAATATCCCAGTAGTGGCCGCCGGAGGTATTACCAGCGGAGCTGGTTTGCTTTCTATACAGGTTCTTGGCGCCGATGCCGCATCAATAGGAACGCGTTTTATTGCAAGTACCGAAGCCAGTGTAAATAACGAATACAAAAGAGCAATTGTGGACTCCGGGATGGAAGACATTGTAATGACTGAAAAATTATCCGGCACTCCCTGCGCCATCGTCAATAATGAGTCTGCAAAAAAAATGGGACTAAAGCAGAATTTCCTGGAACGCTGGCTCAGTAAGAATCCTCAGACAAAAAAATGGTTCAAGATGCTGGTGCAGATCAGAGGCATGAAAAAACTTGAACAATCCATACTCCCAAATAATTACTTGACCCTCTGGACAGCCGGAAAATCTGCTGAACTGGTGCACGACATCCTTTCTTGTGAAGAGATTGTCCGGAGAATTAAATCCGAATATGAAAGTGCTTTGGATAACTGGACTTAATTGAACGCTGTCCCGAAGTCGCGGGAACGCAGATCGCTATGATTCGGCGTGATTTTCCCCGGAGGCACTCGATCAAATTGATCATAAATAATCCGCGTTATCCGCGTTCCATTTAATTTGGCACGATTATTTCCCTTATGTTATAGGAGTCGACAACAAACCCACAGCTTTCGCCATTCCGGTAAATCTCACATTTTAATGAGCGGGGAATTTTTTGCCTGATTTGCAGATTTTTCTCCGCAAAAAAAATATATTTTATGAAATACGATCATATAGAAACGAATAAGTATATCATAAAGATATACCCTGAAAACAATTATCTGGAGTACATTATTAAACCGGGAATCACTCTCGACGTTGAAGACGCTATCAGGGGTAAAAAAGAAACCCAAAAACTTTACCCCGACATGAAATTTTTTGTTCTGGCCGAGAGTTCAGAATTTTTTAATTTGCCCAAAGAAACCAGGCGCTTTACCTCGACGAAAGAATTTTCTGACAATACACTTTGTATTGCTTTTTACACAGAGAATTTTTCTCTCGCTATCCTGGGAGAAATGTATAATAAGATCAATCAACCTGCTGTA
>JAEUTM010000574.1 GCA_016788025.1 Bacteroidia bacterium | reverse complement strand
AGAGTCTGTGGCTTTTAATATCCATGCTTTAAGTAATCGTAAAGACAAACCATTTATTGCGGTGGATTGTGGTTCTTTAACCAAAGAGCTTGCAGGCAGTGAATTGTTTGGGCACGAGAAAGGTTCATTCACCGGAGCTATCCAGAATAAGATCGGTCAGTTTGAGTTGGCAAATGGAGGTACTATTTTTCTGGATGAGATCGGGAACTTAGGTTATGATATCCAGGTGTCACTTCTTCGTGTGATCCAGGAACGGAAAATCCGCAGAATTGGTTCACAAAAAGAAACCAACATCGATGTGCGCATCATTGTGGCTTCCAACGAAAAATTAAGTGAGATTGCGGCGAAAGGAAAATTCCGAGAAGATCTTTACCACAGGTTTAATGAATTCTCTATCAACCTCCCTGCCCTGCGTGAGCGTCACGACGACATTATGAACTTTGCGGATTTCTTTTTAAAGAATGCAAATGCAGAGCTTGGAAAAAACATCCAGGGATTTGTTCCGGAAGTTGAAAAAATATTTCTTGACTATAACTGGCCCGGTAATCTCCGTGAAATGAATAACATCATCAAACGCGCAGCATTATTAACCGGCAAAGACATGATCACTCCTGAAACCTTACCCCAGGAAATCATTTTCCAGGCTAAATTTAATTTGCTTGACGACTCGAAAGAAAACACAGCAAACATTAAGCAAATGCCCGATCTCAAATCTGCAGCGCTCCACGCAGAATATGAAAAGATCCTGGAAGTATTGCGCAAAGTGAACTTCAACAAGTCTAAAGCGGCTATTCTTTTAAACATAGACCGCAAGACACTTTACAATAAAATGAAAACTTTTAATCTCCTGGTTAACAGTTAAACATTAAACACTCTTAAACTTTTATTAAAAAGACGGCTCCGATAGGCCGTCTTTTTTTTTTGGATAAGACCCTTCGAGAGCCTCAGGGTCCTGTCGCGTGGTGCCTGAGGTTCTCGAAGGCACCATAGTCGGCTGTGACTGAGGCTCTCGAAGGCACCGTAACTGACTGGTGGCTGAGGTGCTTGTCCTGAGCTCTTGTGGCGAGCTTGTCGAACCATGTCGAAGGACTCGAAGTCACCATGGTTCGGCCGTCGAAGGCTTACCTCCTACTGTTTTGTATACCTCTTAGAAAGCTCCGGAAGTTTGTCGGCCTGTTCAGAAATTAGAGCTTCTTTCTTTTTTCTGCTCCATCCCTGAATTTGTTTTTCGCGATAAAATGCCTGAGCAATTGTTTGAAACTGCTCGAAATAAACCAACTCAACAGGTAATCGTGAACTGGTGTGATTTGCACCAAGTCCCGCTTGATATTCCATCAATCTTTTCTCAAGATTTATCGTACTACCTGTGTAATACGAGCCATCTGAACAAAGCAATATATAGGTGTAGCCAATCAACTGATTATGTCCACAAAATACAGATTTTTATTTACGGAAGCGGTGACTGAGACTCTCGAATCTGACCGGTGCCTGAGGTGCTTGTCCTGAGCTCTTATGGCGAGCTTGTCGAACCATGTCGAAGTACCCGAAGTCACAAACGGACCCTTCGAGAACCCCAGGGTCCTGTCGCGCGGTGGCTGAGGCGCTTGTCCTGAGCTCTTGTGGCGAGCTTGTCGAACCATGTCGAAGGACTCGAAGCCATCATGGTTCGGCCGTCGAAGGCAGCGTAACTGACTGGTGGCTGAGGCTCTCGAAGTCACACAGTCTGACCGGTAACTGAGACGCTTGTCCTGAGCTCTTGTGGCGAGCTCATTTCTTTTATCTATTCCCAACCTTAGATACTTAACAACAGAGATCTCCATTTACTTACACGAAGGGCGCAAAGACACGTGTTGCCGAATTTCTTAGTGTGCTTGGTGCCTTCTTTGTATACTCTGTGGTTAAAAAATTACCAATCGCCCACTGCGACTGGAAAATGTCAACTACTCAAAATATCTCCGCGCCTCCGTGTCTTTGTGTCTCCGTGTTCAAAATAAGTACGACTCACAACTGCCCACTGCAAACTAAAAAACCTTCCGCTTTCGCGAAAGGCTCTTTTTCATATTAAAGGAACGTGAATTATTGTTTCACAAATCCTTTAGTGGCAGTTTTGTTTTCAGTAAGGTTATTTATTTTGATAAAGTAGTAACCTGACTTTAAATTTGAAACATCTACTTTATTCAACTCATTTGTATTAGAAATACTCATGATGGTTTTACCAGTGATATCGATCAATTCAAAGCTGTATTCCTCAGAAGAATTTGGAATCTTCACATAGATCACATCTTTTGATGGATTAGGGAATAATTCAACACCTTCCACTTTTGTATGTTTGCTGATAGCCAAAGGTTGATTTGGTTCAACCACCGCAAATGGACTTAAGGATGTTAACCCAGTACGTGACAATTCGTAGGTGTTGTTTACAGAAACAGAAGCAGATCCGGCACTTACTACATCCCATGAAGTCCCAGTCATGTGGCTCACATAAGCATTTGTTCTGTCGAAGCTGTTAATTTCAGCAGCAGCCTGCCAGCCAAAACGAACGTTTGCATTAACAGTGGCAGCCGATGATTCAAGGAACCACATACGGTCAACCGATTTCATCATTTGCGTGTACATTACCTCACATTTTGCTTTGAAATTTCCGGTAGCTCCGGCAGCAGCCTGTTGGATATGAACCGGAGAATAGTTCGATGAAAGTCCGATTGGATAAGTAACATATGCTCCACCTGAATTAACGTTCATCACCACGGAACCAGCATACTCTGCAGATGTAACCACATATTTTGTATCATCATAACCTGTGATTGATCCCGCAGAGTGAATCATAAGGTCTCCATTGGTCAATTTTAGTTTACCGCTGGTGAAAGCCAATTCATTCGCAATATGCAAAGCAGAACCAAGAACGATCATAGAATTAGAAGGAATATTCATTTTTAATTTACCAAGCGTGTGGCTTGCTGAATCAGAAGCGTCAAAATAAATTGTATCGTTAGTAACTGCGGTAAGATTCAAATGAAGTTCGGAGCTTGAATTTCCTGTAAACGCGGCGTTTGATGCATGTTGGATGGTTCCATTCAACATCAGTACTTTTCCGTTCAGGTCAAGTTTTCCTTTTACCATGTTTAACTGACCAGTTACAGTGGCATTGCTGCTTACTATTACTTTATTGGTGTTATTGATCGTATTAATGGTAACGTTTTTTAGTCCCGAACCACTTAACTCCAGGCCGGTACCGATGTCAGAGCTACCCATGTAGTGAACATCGTAAGCAGAGGTACCTGTAAAGATCCCGCCGCTGGTTGCTGTTAAACTTCCTTTTTCAATATGGATCACGCTGTTTGAATTCATCGTGAGGTTACCTGGTGACATAATGTTCAAAGTACCTTCGATCAAAGAAACCTGACCAGCCACAGAAAGTGCGCTTACAAGTTTTACAGTGGCGCTTCCTGTTCTGTTAATGGTAATATTGTTGATACTTGAACCTGAATCGAACATAAGGCTGCCGGTTAAAGAACCACTGCCTTCAATGCTCAAATCGGAAGTACCATTACTCATAAACACTGCACCAGAACCATTAGTAATGTCGCCTTTAAGAGTTAGTTTTTTCCCGTTAAAGGATAATTTCCCTGAGCTTAAATCCAAAGTACCATTAACGGTGGTATTGTTTGCCAGGGTAACAGACTGAGAGTTACTGTTAAGTTTTACTGTTAAATTTTGTAAGGTTACAGTATTTAATTCCACCCCTGATGTTTTAGAAGCACCCACATACATAACGTTGTATGCATTTCCTGAATTAAAAACGCCAGCGTTAATGTTCAGTGAACCATTGTCTACCTTCACTGTTGAGTTTGACATCATGGTAAGATTACCATTGGTATTCAGGTTAATATTACCAGCTTCCAGGAATAAAGTATCGGAAACGCTTCCCACTGCTACAAATCCTAAAAGGTTTGCGGACGAGTGTAATTGTTTCACCATTAAATTTCCGGCAAAGGTAATAGTGGAAAGTCCTGTGAAACTAACCTTATTAACGTCTATGGTACCTGTACCAGCCAATGCACCAGAGTTCATCGTAATTTGATTACTTGTTGTGCTTGTTAAAGCTCCGTTTACAGTAATAGAATTAAGCAGCCCTGAGAATGTAACATCCGAATTCAGATTTACAGTATATCCTGAAGGGATAACAATATTCTGACCGGTAACCGCGTTGCCTGGTGCAGTTCCTCCCCACGTTGCGCTGCTGCTCCAGTCACCCGAGGCTACAACTGTGTAATCAGCTTTCGCGTTAATTGAGAATCCCATTCCCAATAAAAAGACCGCAATTTTTAAATTAAGTAACATTTTTTTCATAGTGATTGTATTTTTTAGTTTTTTGTTTAACCTTAACAAAAAATGATACCATAAATCTAAAACCATGATGAATAGGGAGTTAAGAAGTAAATTTGATTTTGTTACTGAGTATATTTTTTCTCAGTCGGGGCATATATTCTGAATTGTCGAAAGTCTACTTCCATTGTCGCGCGTGACTTACGGGATAGGGCACTAGTCTCCGAGACTATCGGCGGGAGAATTTATCTTCTCCATTGGCTGTGTTGTATCGTAGGTCGGAAAAGGTTCCTGTTCGTTTTTATTATCCTTTGCCCCTTGCTCACAGGAAACAAAAAAAACGAATGCAATGGATACTCTAGAAATGGTTTTCATGTTTGTCGGATTTTTAAAGGATGTAAAAAGATAATTTTAAACCGTAGCGGATTTCCTTTTGTAATTTTTCAGGAACTCAGCAGAACAAAATTTTTCAAGAGCAATGTTTCGGGTGTATTCTCCGTTGTCAAAATACAAACCGGATTTCGTAAAATTACTCTGTTCATAATATAAGCTCAAAGCAGCCAACCGTAAATCGCCATGCTTGTAAATATCTGTTCTTTTAAAACTAAATCCTCTGAATAACATAAGCTCCAAACCCTGCATAGGGCGCCGCAACTGAAAGATCGTGTAATCATATTGTTTTCCTTCAAACTTACCGTCTCCCTGAAAGTGCGCCCTGGTGTATCCTGCATAAACCTTGAGCAAGGGAGAATTTTTGAAGGGCAAGGCAACCATCAAACCATAATAAAGAGAATAGTCATGGAAAGATTTTGTTTCACAATTAGGAGCCAACGGAGCTTTTCCGCGCTGATTTGAAAACAAATAGTTGGAAGTTTTGATAATGGACGAATCCGGAGAATGACTCAAATTATCAATCTGATCATTTACCTGGGTATTATAATCTCTTTTAAAATCTTCATGAAAAAATGAACTCCACATAACATCGCGCCAGGCCCAGCCACCAAACATGCCCAATACAAGATCCTTTTGAATAAACATACCGGGATTGAGCCCAAGTTCAATAGCCATCCCATGACCGGATCGGATTATTTTGCCTGTCTCGATGGGAATCCTATATCCCAGGGAAATCATTAAAAAAGAAACGGATTTTGAATCTGGTCTTGAGTACTTTTCGTCCTGACCATAAAAGACAAGAGAGCAAGTAACACAAAAAAAGCACATCAAGAAAATGTGCTTTAGTGTTACTGATATTTGAGTTTTGAATTTCAAACTAAAAAAATGAGGCGTCTCAAAAGCTAATTCCATAGTGAATCTTCCTGTGCATTTGTTAAAACCCCCCAACACAGGAAAAAAGATAGTCAACCGTTACAAGTTGCTGGTTAGGTAATGGTTCATTAGCTTTTAAGACAACCTCAATTCGTTTATATTGTTATTTATAGTGCTTCTGCAGTTGCGTAACGTTCCTGACCTGAACCAGAAGTGTTGCGCGCTTGTTCGTAAGCTTCATCATTAATGTAAGTCGATAAATCCGAAAGGTCGTTATCGGTATATTCTTCTTCATCCAGCGTACGGCCCAGAAGATCGTGAATGTTGCTGTATCCAAGAACATCCGCCAGTTCGCACAGTGAGCCATATGAAGCAATTTCATAGTGTTCAACTTTTTGCGCCCCGATGATAAGTCCTGAATCCCTCACCGCGCTCTCATCATATTCTTCTATGAGCTTCTTGTTCTCAGCAATAAGACCTTCCATTGCTTTGCATTTCTCAACACCTGATTTACTGATGTTCATCCTGTTGAAAATTTTCTCAAGACGTTCAACATGGCGTTTTGTTTCCTGCAAATGTTTGCTAAAAGCATCCTGGAGGTCTTCGCTGTAAGCAGCTTTCACCATGTCAGGCAAAGCTTCCACCAGTTGAGTTTCTGCACTGTAGATGTCTTTTAACCCATCCTCAAAAAGCTCTTCAAGTGTTTTTTGTTTTTTACCTGTTGCCGATTTTGTTTCAGACCCGGTGCTGGTTTTCGCACCTTTGGTCACTTCTGTTTTATTATTCATAAAAAAGTATTTATTATATGGTTAAACAAACAGATTAATAATTTCTTGAACGTCTGCGATTGTTGCCAGAGTTGTAGCGCTCTGAACTGTTACCATAACGGCCAGAGTTAGAACGTTCGTTTCCATATTCGGATTCAGACCTCCTGTTGTCCTGGTTTCTTTGGCTGGTGTAGCGCCTGTTATTGGAATAGTTACTGCTTCCATTACGGGACGAATTATCGTTGTTATAACGGGAATTATCGTTGTTATAATTTCCGCCGCGCGAAGAATAACCGCTATAGTTATCGCTGCCATAATTTCCACCTCCGTTAAGGGAAGACGAATAGTCGTTTGAATTTGATCCGGAATAGTTTCGCGATGAGCCGTAACCGGTAGAACCAAACGACGAACCATAGTTTGAGCCGGAACGGTATCCACCGTTTTCATAACCTGAGCCAGAGTTCCTGTTGCTTCCACCATAGTTGTCATTATCGCGATTGGAATAACGGCTACTGTTGTAATTTCGGTTATCATCATAGTCGGAATCATATTCGTTTTCAAACGAATCGTTATTCATACCGTATGAACGATCATTATATCCGCGGTCACTATAATCACTTTCACCATAACTGCCATAACTATTATTCCCGTATCTGTTGTTACGATCGTTGTACCCTCCGTTATAATCTTCATTAAAGCCAGAAGCACTGTAAGAAGATGACGGACGGTCGTATTCATAATCGTCATTTTCACGCTCGCGGTTGTTGCTGTAATCACCGTATTCAAAGAAGTTGTCTCTATCGTTTTCATAACGTGAGTTGCGGCCATTGTCATTATTATTAACACGAGACGAATTTTCGCTGCGGTAATTATTTCTTCTGGTTGATGTTCTCATAATCTCTGATTTTTTAAAAGTTCGTTAACATATCTTCAAACTTTATGCCTTTGCACTTGCCAATTCTATCTCATACAAAAACCTTGACAAAAATTAAGTAAAACCAAATTTTGCCGCTTACATTTCGATGAAGTGTATGTATAAACAACATGTGTTAAAAGGGTAAACCACAAATTTCTTTTCACAAATCCCTCAAATTGTGTACCACACAGGGGAAAAACAGTCTACAGGTCATTGGCATTGACTTATTCAATTGCATAGGAAGTCACCCTATGTGATATGCGAAAATTATTAGACGGGGAATAAATGAATAAATAAATGTAACGCTGATCAATAATGAAGTTTAAAAAATTCCAAATCGAGAATGAACGAATCATCTGACGCGCTTAGGTATTTTCTATTCTATTTCATTCTCATGATAACCTTTAAAAAATTACTCGGGCGGCCAAAATAACTCCGGGGCGTATTCTCCACACCTTATCACATTTAAGGAAAATAAATCCCCGGCTACTTG
>JAEUTM010000545.1 GCA_016788025.1 Bacteroidia bacterium | reverse complement strand
GCATTTATACCAAACCGGAACGGCAAGAAGATATTAAACTGGCGGCTGAAACGCTGAAACATTATTTTGCAGGAAAAGAAGTACTTGAAATTGCATGTGGGACGGGCTTCTGGACACAGTTCATTGCTCAGACTGCTAAATCTATATTTGCCACGGATATAAATGAAACGGTTATTGAGATCGCAAAATCCAAAAACCTGCCGGGAAATGCAACATTTGAAATTGCCGACATGTACAAGAATCATGGAAGGAAGTTTGAAGAATTATTCGGTGGATTTATTTTTAGTCATATTCTGAAGCAAGACCGGAGTGAATTTTTAAAGAAACTAACTCGCCTCATTTCAAAATACGGACAAATTGTTTTGATGGACAATAGGTACGTTGAGGGGAGCAACCATCCGATAACTGACACTGACGCATCTGGAAATACTTATCAAACACGGAAACTGGATGACGGTTCCGTTCACAAGGTTCTTAAAAATTTTCCCGAAGAAGATGAGCTTAGGAATATGGTGAAGGAATTCGCAGATGATGTAAGGTACGTAGGATCCGAATTTTTCTGGATCCTGGCTTTCCGTTTAAAAGCAGATTTTAGTATTTGAAATAACGTTTCATTTCGGTCATGAAAAATTCTTTTTTTCTACGCGCTACTTCAAGTTCTTTCATGTTGCTCATAATAACTAAACCTCCTTCGCCTTTCCTGTATTCTTTCAGATGTTTTAAGTTGATAAGCCAGGATTTATGAATGCGGGAAAAGAAAGCATCCGCAAGCAATAGTTCATAGTCGCCGATAGGTTTTGAAGAAATTACCTGTTGATTGTTTGCGAGGTAGAAGATTGTATAACTGTTTCTCGCCTCACAACAGATGACATCAGAAACCTTTATTACCTGGAATCCTTTGGAAGAAGCAATACAAAGCTGCATTTGGTCATTCGGCATCTTATGATAGATGTTATGCATGAACGTGTCGATGTTCACACGATCAGAACGTTCTGCGATTCTTTTTTCTACTCTTTCCACGGCGTTTACAAGTTCCGACTCGTCAAATGGTTTAAGAAGATAGTCCACCGCACTATATCGTATTGCCTGAATGGTATATTCATCATGGGCTGTAACAAAGATCACAGCAAAATCCTTGTAATTTATTTCCTGGAGTAAATCGAAACCGCTTTTACCAGGCATAGCAATATCGAGGAAGAGGAGTTGGGGTTTGAGCGTTTCGATAAGTTCTTTTGCTGTATCCGCATTTTCGGCTTCTGAAACAATTTTAATATTTGGACAATAAATTTCAAGTGATTTTCGGAGTGCAGCCCGTCCCAGGGCTTCATCATCTATTAGCATTGCTTGGATCATAGTCATAAATAATCAAAAGATAGTATAACAAGGGTTCCTCTTTTGCCTTCCTGTGAAAGATCGGTAATTTCGAGTTTATATTTAAAATTGTATTTCTCGTTTAGTAATGTAATCCTTTGCCGGATGTTTTCTATGCCAATGGAAGCGTGACCTTCCTTTTTATCTGAGATACTTTTATTAATACCAATGCCGTTGTCTTCAATTTCGCAGATCACTTTTTCGTTTTCTTCCCGGAAACGAAGATTGAGGATTTTTTCTCCAGAGATATGCTGTAATCCGTGCCAGATTGCATTTTCAATAAGAGGTTGAAGGAGCATTGGCGCAATCTTAATATCATCGGTATCAAGGTTTGCCTCGGGTTCTATTGAGAATTTAAAGTCTGTAAAACGAAGTGATTCGATTTCAACATATTGTTTCAGGTAGTCGATGTTTTGTTTAAGAGTTAGAAATTGTTTACGGCTATGATCAAGATTTTGCCTTACCAGGCTGGAAAATTTATTAAGATACTGTGTTGCTTCGGTATTTCTATTATAAAGGATAAGTGCTTTAATGCTATTGAGGCAATTGAAAATAAAATGGGGGTTCATCTGCGCATGAAGGGCTTTTAATTCAAACTCCGACAAACGCAAATTAAGTTCAGTTCTCTTTTTGATTCTGTTTAAACGGAATTGTATGAACAAATAGATGAGGCAAACAAATATCAAAAGGGCTATCGATTCAAACCACCATTTTTTCCAGAAGGGTGGCTCGATCAGAATAAAAAGCTGTTTGGTCAGGGTTTGCCCATACCTGTCTCTCGCCCATAGCCTTATTTTATGTTTACCAGGTTCAAGATTTAGACTCAGTTCTGTGCCGCCTATTTTTAGTGTGTCTGCCTGGTCAACCTGGTAAGAAAAACTGTAAGGACTTTCGTGGTCAAAATCAATACTTGTGAGTTTTAGTGTCAATTTCGATTGCCGCCACCCGAGGGTTAATGAATCCCTGCCCCGGATAACTTCGTTATTAGTAAGTGTGATTTCATCGACAATGAAAGGTACTTTGTTTTTCCTGGTGTGTTTCATTTCCGGATCAAAGGCCACCAGATAGTTATTCATGGCTGCAAACATTTTTCCGCTTGTACTGTCATAAAACATTTTCCCATCGGTGTAATTCTGATCGGGTAAACCGTCTTCAGCTGTCAGTTCGAGAACCTCGCCGTTGGCAGTATTAAAACGTACCAGTTTTCCCATAAGGCCCAGCCACAAATGATTTTTTACAACCGGAGAAAGGCATTGGATGATATTAGAGGGCAAGCCGTTGTTAGTTGTAAACGACCTGAATTTATTTTGCTTTATATTATAGCATTGCAGGCCATTCTCAACGGCGTGAAACCATAGATTTCCATTTTTATCGGGACTGATGTGAAGGATATTGTCTTCGTGTTTGTTTAGTCCGTGGTAGTGATCTATAACACTGTCGAATTGCTGGCTTGTTTGATCAAACCGTTGTAATCCGTGTCCCGCAAACCAAATGTCTCCTTTATTGTCTCTTATTGTTTGTTTAGGTCTTGCGAATCTGAAAGCAGGCTGCGATGTTTTTTTAAAAACTTTAAAAGTCCTTTCCTTAAGATCGTAACACACGGCCCTGTTATTCAATACCCCGCACATCCAGGCTTTGCCATCTTTACCTGCCGGCCCCATTTCCAGAATTCGACGATCGAGTTCTGGCGGAAGCCTTACTTTTCCATAGTTGTAAGTTTTAAGATCGAGCCAGATGATCCCGGGCACAGAAGAGATCCAAAGCGTATCGCTATAATACATCTGGATGCTGATAACTGAATTCCATTCTTCATTACTTTTATAGAACGCAATTTTTTTGATCATTTTTTTTGAATTGGCGTCCAGTACATACAGTCCTTCTGACCTGGTGTAACGCGTCAGGTAGATTTTTCCATCCTTGATCAGCGTATTGGCGAAGTAAGCGCTACCAGCAATAACACTTGAATCATAAACCATCCACGAACTGATAGGTTTTTTACGGATTTCCTGTTTTAAAATTCCGTTGTCTGTAGCTATCCAAAGGCGATCTT
>JAEUTM010000542.1 GCA_016788025.1 Bacteroidia bacterium | reverse complement strand
CCCGCCTGAATTAGTTGCTAATATAATATTCTTTCGGTGATTATTCAAATTTGTCACATCAATATGCTCACTATCAACTTGTTGTGAAATAGATCCCACAACTTCGTTCATTTTAAGCAATTGATTAGCAAGTTGTTCTTTTTCATCCAAAAGTGCCAGTTTCTCGTCATTTAAGGCGTCAATCTGTTTAAATAACCTGTCAATAAACTCCTCCGAATCAGATCCTTTGCTGCTGTTTTTCAGCGACTCGATTTCTTCCTCGTAGTTGTTCAATTTAATATTCATTGCGGTGATGCTTTCATTTAACCCACTGATTACGGTTTGTAAAACATCCACTTCCGCAGAAAGGCTCAATTTTTCAGCACGAAGAGATTCAAGCTGTTGCTGCAGAGAAGCTACCAATGTGTTTGCTTCAGATGAAACCTGTACCTGGTCGCGAAGAACATGCAGCTCGTTCTTCAACTGTTGCAACTCCAGATTAAGGGCAGCGTTATTGGCCTCCAGGTTAGTGATCTCAAAATTCTTGTTGGCTAAAGTTTCTTTGAAATATTCGGTTTTTCCTGCACTTTGTTGCTTAACTTCCTCAAGTTCGCCCTTCAACAAGGTAATTTCTGCCTCCTGAGCTTCTACTTTATCCTGTGCCGCATCTATCTCTTCAATAAGATTTGTGTTTTCAGCCAGGAGTTTCTGGTATTCTATTTCTTTTGTTTTAAGATCGCCTTTAATTGAATCCTCAAGTTCTAGCTTATACCCTTCAAGTTCTTTTTCTCTTTCACTAAACGAATTTTCAAAAGAACCTATGCGACTGCTCAATTCATCAATTTGCGACTGAGCCTGCAGTAATTCATTATTTTTAGCCTCAAGACTCGCCTCCGCTTCACTCAGGGCATTGGTTGTATTCTCAAATAGTAGCCCCATGTTCTTGAGTTCAAGATTAAGACCCTCTATTTGTGAATTCAGTTCCTCCACATATTCACTGTGAGAGTGATTAAGTATTGATATTTGTTGATTCAATTCGCTAACCTGTTCACTTACGGTGAGCGAAGCATTTTGTTTGTATGAAATATACTCGTTGCTGAGTTCTTCATATTTTTTGATTTCACCCTGGAGTTGAATCGAAAGATCATTTACTTGTGAATTCAGGCGATCAATTTCAATATTTCGGGAGCCGAGTTCATCCGACAGAAGCTCTGTGCGCTCAGTGATACTGCTCAACTCCTCATTTAATTTCGAGTTTTGAGAAGTAGAATGGATCAACGTGTTTGAGAGTTTTTCTTCGTATTCCGCAATTAATGCACTGATCCTTGCCTCGTGATTCGCATTGATATCACCCAAAATGCGCTCATGTTCCGACTTAAGATCTTCAAGTTGTTTTTCGTATGCCGCAATTAGTTGACTTTCGTTTGCGGATGATTCCACTTTAAGATTCTCAACCTGCGCGTTAAAGTTGTTGGTAAGGGTACTTCTTTGCTCTTCAAGAGCCGACCTTAAATGTTCTACTTCTCTCTTGTATTCCTCTTCCAGGGCACTAACTTGTGAAAGCTGTGACATTTTAAGGGAATCGAGTTCTTGCTGAAGCACCGACGTTTCTCGTGAAAGACTCTGCGCTGCAATTTCCTTCAGGCTATTTAGCTCTGCCTCGTGTGTTTGTGTAAGTCTGGCTACTGTTTCCTCATGGTTAAGAAGAAGACTGTGTTCCCTTTCTGCCCATTTGATGCTCAAATCTGAAATATGATTCTCGTACTCGTCCTTAATTCCACTTTCTTTATAGTGCGTATTGGTCTTAAGTTCCTGGATCTGCGCAGTAAATTCCTCTTTTACACGATCAAGTTCCTGGCCCGACTCTTCTTTTAATTGAGAAATTTGCGACTCATATCCCGCCGCCATAGTATTCAGATCATCTCTAAGGCTCTGTATTTCAGAAATTCTTGCCTCAATTTCGTCCTGTTTTGCCTGCAATTGTTCTTTAATCGTGCCTCTCAGCTCTTTGAAAGAATTTAGTTCTGCTTTGTAGTTTGAATTATCGCGCTCCATAACCACCAGTTTGGTGTTCAAAACATCAATGGTTACCTGAAGACGTTTGCAGTCTTCATCGCGCATAATCAGCTGATTACGGTAATCGCTCAAAGAGCGCTTTAAGTTATTAAACTCCTTCCTCAGAGCTACGTCACTGTCTAAAACTTGCTGTAATTCAGTTTTTAAGCTTTCTACATTCATTAGTGGCAATTTTGATTTTCATAAAAATACCTAAGCTTTAAGTGCAGGCATCTGCCTGAGCTGTTTACAATTAAACAGACTTGTGTTAATTACAGTTAGCGTTATTAAACGCACTTTGTTAATTTCTTTAAGGTCGCGAAATGCTTTGTCAGCCTGCTTTTCGGTTAAAAGGAGGTAGGTTTTGGCCGAATAATTTCCCGGAGCCAAAGCTATAAATCGGGAATTTTCTCAGCCGGGTGAACAAATTCAGGTATTCCGTAATCTTCTGGAAAGCACGCATTATGGGGAAAAAGCAAGGAAGTTGATTTAACCTGTTTTTTACTTTCTAACCATTTATTCCTTTTTAACACAAAATAAACTCACAAAAACAGAACTTTTTATTCTGTTTTTCGTTTAAATAACAAACGTAGCCTCTAATAATTGGGCTTTTTTTCGTAATTTTATACTCTTAAACTCTTATATCGCATGAGGCAGCTAAAAATAACCAAATCCATCACCAATCGTGAAAGTGCATCGCTTGACAAATATTTACAGGAAATTGGCCGTGAGGAGCTTATTACTGCTGAAGAGGAGGTTATTTTAGCAAAAAAAATCAAGGATGGAGATCAACGTGCACTGGAAAAATTAACCAGAGCGAATCTTCGTTTCGTTGTTTCCGTAGCTAAACAATACCAAAATCAGGGCTTAAGTCTACCTGATCTTATCAATGAGGGTAATCTTGGTTTGATAAAAGCAGCCAGAAGGTTTGATGAAACACGTGGTTTTAAGTTTATTTCCTATGCAGTTTGGTGGATTCGTCAAAGTATCCTTCAGGCTTTAGCGGAACAAAGTCGTATTGTTCGTCTGCCTCTTAACCAGGTAGGCTCACTGAATAAAATCAACAAAGCATACAGCAAACTCGAACAGCAGTTCGAACGTGAGCCAAGTGCCGAAGAACTTGCAGACATCCTTGATCTTCCTATTGATAAGGTTAGCGATACAATGAAAGTAAGTGGGCGTCATGTGAGTAT